>DNCF01000288.1 GCA_003484545.1 Massilia sp.
TGCGGCCCGCGGGCCGCAGCAATAAGAACAACGAGAATTCGATGCGCAAATACTTCCTTACCGGCCTCTTGATCCTGGTGCCCCTGGCCATCACGGCCTGGGTCCTCAGCATGGTCATCGGCACGCTCGACCAGTCGCTGCTGTTCGTGCCGGAGCGCTGGCAGCCGCGCACCCTGTTCGGCACCGACATCCCCGGCATCGGTGCGATCCTGACGATCGCCATCGTGTTCCTGACCGGCCTGCTGACCAACAACCTGGTCGGCAACTACATCGTGCGCCTGGGCGAGCGCCTGCTCAAGCGCATCCCTGTCGTCAGCTCGCTGTACGGCAGCGTCAAGCAGGTGTCGGACACGCTGTTCTCTTCCTCGGGCAACGCGTTCCGCCAGGCCGTCCTGATTCCCTATCCGCATGCGGATTCGTACACGATCGCGTTCCTGACCGGCGTGCCGGGCGGCGACGTGAAGAACCACCTGGTCGGCGAGTACGTCAGCGTCTACGTGCCGACGACCCCGAACCCGACCTCCGGCTTCTTCCTGATGATGGAACGCAGCAAGGTCGTCGAGCTGGACATGACGGTCGACGCCGCACTCAAATATATCGTCTCGATGGGCGTCGTGGCGCCGGAATAAACGAAACAAGCACAAGGCCGCCGCTCGATGGCGGTGCAATCGAAACACCAACCTGGAATAGAGAAAAATATGTCTTCCATGCGTACTCACTACTGCGGCCTCGTCACCGAAGAGCTGCTGGGCCAAACCGTCAGCCTGTGCGGCTGGGTGCACCGTCGCCGCGACCACGGCGGCGTCATCTTCATCGACCTGCGCGACCGTGAAGGCCTGGTGCAGGTCGTCTGCCATCCGGACAACGCGGATGTGTTCAAGGCCGCCGAGCACGTGCGCAACGAGTACTGCCTGCGCATCACCGGCACCGTGGTCAACCGCCTGGAAGGCACGGCCAACGCCAACCTGAAGTCGGGCAAGATCGAGATCAACACCACCAAGCTGGAAGTGCTGAACCCGTCGGTGCCGGTGCCGTTCCAGCTGGACGACGACAACCTGTCGGAAACCACCCGCCTGACGCACCGCGTGCTCGACCTGCGCCGCCAGCAGATGCAGCACAACCTGCGCCTGCGCTATAAAGTGTCGATGGAAGTGCGCAAGTACCTCGACAACCTGGGCTTCATCGACATCGAGACCCCGATGCTGACCAAGTCGACCCCGGAAGGCGCACGCGACTACCTGGTGCCGTCGCGCGTCAACCCGGGCAACTTCTTCGCGCTGCCGCAGTCGCCGCAGCTGTTCAAGCAGCTGCTGATGGTCTCGAACTTCGACCGCTACTACCAGATCACCAAGTGCTTCCGCGACGAAGACCTGCGCGCCGACCGCCAGCCGGAATTCACCCAGATCGACTGCGAAACCTCGTTCCTGACCGAACAGGAAATCCGTGACCTGTTCGAAGACATGATGCGCGTCGTCTTCAAGAACGCCGCCGGCATCGACCTGCCGAACCCGTTCCCGGTGATGGACTTCGCCACCGCGATGGGCAAGTACGGCTCGGACAAGCCTGACATGCGCGTCAAGCTCGAGTTCACCGAACTGACCGAACTGATGAAGTCGGTCGAGTTCAAGGTCTTCAACAGCGCCGCCAACATGCCGAACGGCCGCGTGGTCGGCCTGCGCGTGCCGCAGGGCGGCTCGATGCCGCGTTCGGAAATCGACGCGTACACCCAGTTCGTCGCCATCTACGGCGCCAAGGGCCTGGCCTACATCAAGGTCAACGAAAAGGCCAAGGGCCGCGATGGCCTGCAGTCGCCGATCGTCAAGAACATCTCGGACGAAGTGCTGGCCCAGGTGCTGGAGCTGACCGGCGCCCAGGACGGCGACCTGATCTTCTTCGGCGCCGACAAGGCGAAGGTCGTCAACGACGCCATGGGCGCGCTGCGCGTGAAGATCGGCCACTCGGAATTCGGCAAGAAGGCCGGCCTGTTCGACGACGTCTGGGCGCCGCTGTGGGTGATCGACTTCCCGATGTTCGAGTACGACGAAGACGGCGACCGCTGGAACGCCACCCACCACCCGTTCACCGCGCCGAAGGATGGCCACGAAGACATGCTCGAGACCAACCCGGGCGCCTGCGTCGCCAAGGCCTACGACATGGTCCTGAACGGCTGGGAACTGGGCGGCGGCTCGATCCGTATCCACCGCGAAGAAGTCCAGAGCAAGGTGTTCCGCGCCCTGAAGATCGACGCCGAGGAAGCGCAGCTGAAGTTCGGCTTCCTGCTCGACGCCCTGCAGTACGGCGCGCCGCCGCACGGTGGCCTGGCCTTCGGCCTGGACCGCCTGATCACGCTGATGACCGGTTCGGAATCGATCCGCGACGTGATCGCCTTCCCGAAGACCCAGCGCGCGCAGGACCTCTTGACCAACGCGCCGTCGGAAGTCGACGAGAAGCAATTGAAGGAACTGCACATCCGCCTGCGCAACGAGCCGAAAGTCGGCTAAGCACGCTCGGCCTTTCGGCTGGGTAGAATAGGGGCCGGAACCTGTCGCTGACGGGTTCCGGCCTTTTTATTGTTTGTTCCACGGAGTACCCCGCGTGCACAAGATTCCCGAATCCGTCCTCGTCGTCATCCATACGCTTGACATGGAAGTGCTGCTGATCGAGCGTGCCGACCGTCCGGGCTTCTGGCAATCGGTGACGGGTTCGCTCGACGCGCTGGACGAGCCGCTGCTGGAGACGGCTACGCGCGAACTCTTCGAGGAAACAGGGATTGTTGCAGATGGGGAAACAATCCGCTTGCGGGACTGGGGATTGTCCAATATTTACGAGATCTACCCGACCTGGCGCCACCGCTATGCGCCGGGCGTCACCCACAACACGGAACACGTCTTCTCCGTGTGCGTGCCGCGCGATATCCCCGTGGTCCTGAGCCCGCGCGAGCACCTGCGCTATGCCTGGCTGCCGTATCTCGAAGCGGCCGACCGCTGCTTTTCGTCCTCGAACGCGGAGGCGATCCTGCAATTGCCCCGTCATATCGACTAGTTAACTTCGTTGGCGGCGGAACTATACTGGTTGGCAATATTTCGCCGACTTCAGCAAAGGGTTCCATGCGTTCTTTCGCCGCCGGTCTCGCCACGTCTCTCCTCGTCCTTGCCCAGGGCGCGTTCGCCCAGACACGGATTCCCGATTCCTACCTCGAACGCCTGAAGCTGGCCGAAGCGGCCACGGCATCCCTGCCGCCCGCCGTCTTCGGACAGCCCGGCGACCCGGCAATCGACCAGCTGGTGCTGGCGCATCGCAGCCCGCTCCAGCAGCTGGGGACGGCGCGCTCCATGGTGGGCGATACCGACGGCGCACATGTGGCCTTCGATGCCCTGCACCGGCGCGAGCGGCGCCATCCGCCCAGCACCGTGGGCCAGATGGCGCAGCTGGAGAATGCCGAGGCGGAAGACGCGATCGCGGCCATCGTGAGGGAGGCGCGTACGAAACGCATCGTGCTGATCAACGAGGCCCACCACGTTCCCTTGCACCGGGCCTTTGCCCAGCGCCTGGCCGCCGAGCTGAAGAAGATCGGCTACAGCTACCTGGCTTGCGAGACCTTCAACGCGCGGGGCGCACAGGCGGCGAACGAGAAGCGCTACATCGGCCGCACGGATGGTTACTACGCGGCCGAGCCGGTGTTCGCCGGTTTCGTCAACGCGGCGCTGGTCGATGGCTGGAAACTGGTCGCCTACGAGCATGAAGGCGGACACGAAATACCGCCGGCCGAGCGTATGCGCATGCGCGAGGAAGTGCAAGCGCGTAACCTGGTCGAGCGCATCTTTGCGAAAGACAAGGACGCCAAGGTGCTGGCGTTCGTCGGCTTTGGCCATCTCTACAAGGCGCCCGAGCCCGAGCCAAAGATGGTCATGATGGGAGAGCATCTGCGCCGCATGACCGGCCTGCCGACGCTGCACATCGACCAGACCCCTTTCTTCGCCCATCCCGACGCGGCGGACGAGAATCCGCTGTACGCGCCGCTATTGGCCAAGTACCCGTCGAAGGATCCGATCATTCTCAGGAACAAGGATGGCAGCTATCCGATTGTGCTGGGCCTCGCCGGACGCGTCGACATGCAGGTGATCCACCCGCGCTACCCGATGCAGGACGGCCGGCCCGCCTGGCTGGCCACGCTTGCCGGGCGCAGCGCGGTGCCGGTACCGAAGCACCTGCTGCCGGCCAGCGGCCGCCGCGTGGTCAAGGCGATTCCGGCCGGGGCGCCGCCTGATGCGGTGCCGACCGACATCCTGCTGTTGGAAGCAGGCAAGCCGGCGCCGGCCTTCATGCTGACCAAGGAGAAATACCGTTTCGAGACCGAGGATTGATAGCCGCTGTTCGCATATAAGAATCTATGATTAAAATCGTTCGCGTTCCGCCTGCTCTGGAGTAGGCTGGCCAAATGGACAACTACGACACGGAGCAGGCCGGCTCCAGCCCCTGGCACCTCGGCCCCATCATCGACGCGCTGCGCACCTCGCGCGAGAAGACCCACAACATCCGCCATCAAGGCCGCGTGCGCGAATTACCCTCGCGTACGGTGCTGCGGCAGGTGATCGAGGGGATCTCGGCGGCGTTGTTTCCCACCCATTACGGCCGTCCGGACCTGAACGACGAGAGCATCGATTATTTCGTCGGCGACACCCTGAACGTCGCGCTCGACCGCCTGGTCGAGCAGGTAAGGCGCGCCCTGCGTTTCAACCCGGAACTGGAGAACGCCGGCGAAGCCGAGCTGGCCGAACGGGCGCGCACCATCACGCGCGCCTTTGCCGCCAGCCTGCCGGAGATCCGCGCGCTGCTGGTGTCCGACGTGCAGGCCGCCCTGGCCGGCGACCCGGCCGCCAGTTCGGTGGCCGAGATCATGCTGTGCTATCCCGGCACCATTGCCGTGCTCTATCACCGCCTCGCGCATCGCCTGCACCGCCTCGGCACGCCGTTCCTGGCGCGCCTCGCGGCCGACATCGCGCATACCTTGACCGGCATCGACATCCACCCGGCGGCGCAAATCGGCGCCAGCTTCTTCATCGACCACGGCACCGGCGTCGTGATCGGGGAAACGGCAATCCTCGGCCAGCGCGTGCGCCTCTACCAGGCCGTCACGCTCGGCGCGCGCCGCTTCCCGACCGACGAGCACGGCGCCCTGGTGAAGGGCGCGCCGCGCCACCCGATCGTCGAGGACGACGTCGTCATCTATGCCGGCGCCACCATTCTCGGGCGCATCACGGTGGGGGCGGGGTCGACCATCGGCGGCAACGTCTGGCTCACGCAAAGCGTGGCGCCGGGCAGCAACGTGACCCAGGCGCAGATGCGCGGCTGCTGAGGCGGTTGCCTCCCGCGGCCGGAGGCGCTCAGGCCGCGGGACGCAGCGGCGTGTCGATACGGACCTGGCGGCCCGGGTGGGTATCAAGCAGGCGCGGGCCGGCGCCAAGCAGCCGTTCGCGCAGCGTGACGCCGCCTTCGCTCTCCGTGTGCTCGCCGCGGTAACGGCCGCGCCGGCGCAGTTCGGGCACGACCAGCTCGACCACGCCCTGCATGTCCTCGAACGCCAGCGCATAGGTCAAATTGAAGCCGTCGATCCCGGTCTCGTCCAGCCAGGCGATCAGCTCGTCGGCCACCTGGCGCGGGTCGCCCACGATCGTCGGGCCGCGCCCGCCCAGGCCGATGAACTGCGCCGCTTCGCGCACGGTCCAGCGGCG
>DNCF01000448.1:0-286 GCA_003484545.1 Massilia sp.
GTTTCCCCGCGCGCCCGCACCCGGCCGGCCAGAACCCGCGCTCGATCGCGCGCAAGCTTTCCGGCTGGCGCGGCTTCTACCAGTGGCTGTCGCTGCAGCTGGCCCTGCCGGCCAATCCGGTCGACGGCGTGCGCGCCCCACGCCGCGCCAAGTCGCTACCCAAGGCGCTGGCCGTCGACGACGCCGTCCAGTTGCTGGAAGCGAACCGCCACGGTCATCCGGAACCGGCCGAACTATGCAACCGCGCGATGTTCGAACTGCTGTATTCGAGCGGGCTGCGGGTCTC
>DNCF01000448.1:607-2786 GCA_003484545.1 Massilia sp.
CGGCTCGCTGGGCTGGTTCGATGCGGCATCGGGCGAGGTGGTGGTCACCGGCAAGGGCGGCAAGATGCGCCGGGTGCCGGTCGGCGGCCCCGCGCGCGAAGCGCTGGCGGCCTGGCTGGCGGTGCGTCCTCCCGCGGCCGACGGCAGCCCTGCCCTGTTCCTGTCCAGCCGCGGCACGCGCATCACGCCGCGCGTGGTCCAGCAACGCCTGAAGCAGCATGCGATCAAGGCCGGCGCCCCGGTCCACGTGCACCCGCACGTGCTGCGCCACTCCTTCGCTTCGCACCTGCTGCAATCCTCGGGCGACCTGCGCGCCGTGCAGGAACTGCTCGGCCACGCCAGCATCACCTCGACCCAGGTGTACACCGCGCTCGACTTCCAGCACCTGGCCGCCGTCTACGACAAGGCCCATCCGCGGGCCAAGGCAAAGTAAGCGCGCCTGGCGCTTTACGCTAGTCACTAGGCTGTACACAACTTTTAGTTCCCGGCTTGGGCTGCCGGCAATAGTTCGCTTGCGCTGGCGCAAGGGCGCGTACGGTTGATGGTAGCGGATTGCAAATTGCGGCATAATCTTTCGATTCCCTGCGCCCGATCGGGCCGACTAGAACAGCAAAGACATGTCACTGATTCCAACGACCATCCTGACCGGCTTCCTTGGCGCCGGCAAGACCACCCTCCTCAACCGCATCCTGCGCGAGGAGCACGGCCTGCGCATCGCCGTCATCGAAAACGAATTCGGTCAGGAAAATATTGACAACGAAATCCTGGTCCAGGACAGCGGCGAGCAGATCGTCGAAATGAACAACGGTTGCATCTGCTGCACCGTGCGCGGCGACCTGATCGTCGCGCTGACCAGCCTGGCGCAGAAGCGCGAAGCCGGCGAGATCGCGTTCGACCGCGTGGTCATCGAAACGACCGGCCTGGCCAACCCGGGTCCGGTGGCCCAGACTTTCTTCGTGGACGAGGAAGTCGGCGCCCACTACCTGCTCGACGCGGTGGTCACCGTGGTCGATGCGCGCCACGCGATGGATCAGCTGGACCGCCACGAAGAGGCGCAGCGCCAGGTCGGTTTCGCCGACAAGATCCTGCTGTCGAAGATTGACCTGGTCGACGCCGCCGCCGTCGAAGTGCTGAAGAACCGCCTTGCGCGCATCAACCCGCGCGCGCCGATCTCGACCTCCGACTTCGGCCGCGCGCCCTTGACCGAGGTGCTCGACCTGCGCGGCTTCAACCTGAACGACAAGCTCGAGCTCGACCCCGACTTCCTGCGCGCCGACGAGCACGACCACGAGCACCACGATCACGCGCACGATCACGCGCATTGCGGCCACGACCATGCCCACGGCGAAGCCTGCACCCACGATCACCACCATGGGCACCACAGCGACGACATCGCCGCCTTCGTGTTCAAGAGCGAGCGTGCCTTCGATCCCGAGCGCCTCGACCAGTTCCTCGGCAGCCTGGTGCAGGTATTCGGCCCGAACATGCTGCGCTACAAGGGCGTGTTGTCGATGCAGGGCGCGGATCGCAAAGTCGTGTTCCAAGGCGTGCATCAAATCATGGGCAGCGACCTGGGGGCAAAGTGGGAAGACGGCGAGACCCGCGGCAGCAAAATGGTGTTTATTGGTAAAAATTTACCAAAAGACGTATTTATCCGCGGATTGGAACAATGTTTGGTATAAACTATCCCGGTTTTGCGGTACCCGTCGCGCCCTTCCCCGCGGCGTGACAGGTACCGTCGAGCGAGCGCTGCCGGCCGGTCCGGCGGCAGCGAAGACGGCAGCGGCAATGGCCGTCACGGCAGCGAAGCGAGGCGCACACCCCTGGACAATCCAGTGTTGCTGCTGAGCCAGCTGATAAAATGAAAACCTCTGTCGTATCGAAGGTAAGTGAAGTCATGACTAAAACAACGAAACCGAATACCGCCGCGCAGGCCGAAGACCGACTCTTGACGGAAGAAGAAATTCGGGCGATGGGCGACGAGGACTACATGAACCCGGCCCAGCTCGCGTTCTTCAAGGATCGCCTGCAACAGCTCGAGAAAGAGCTGCTGAAAAACGCCGGTGAGACCACAGAGCACCTGCGCGAAACCGTCCTGGTCCCGGACCCGGCCGACCGCGCCACCATCGAGGAAGAGCACGCACTGGAACTGCGCACCCGCGACCGCGAGCGCAAGCTG
>DNCF01000056.1 GCA_003484545.1 Massilia sp.
ACTCGGCGCTGCGGGTTTCGATGCCGTCCTGCAGGGGGCCGGCCGTATCGGTGGCGTCCAGCACGCGCTTGGCGGACTGCTCCGACAGGCGCGCCACGTAGTCGAGGCGGTCGCGCGCGTCGGGGATATCGCTGGCGGCCTTCTCGATCAGCTTGTCCAGGCCCAGGCCGCGCAGGNNACCACGTAGCCGCTGGCGCCCGCCTGGGCGGCGGCGATGATGTTTTCCTTCTTCGCTTCCGCGGTCACCATCAGCACCGGCAGCTTGGCCAGCGCGGGATCGGCACGGATGTTCTGCAGCATGGTCAGCCCGTCCATGTTGGGCATGTTCCAGTCCGAGACGACGAAGTCGAACTGCTCGCTGCGCAGCTTGGCCAGGGCCATGACGCCGTCTTCCGCTTCGTCGACGTTGGCGTAACCCAGTTCTTTCAACAAGTTCCGGACGATGCGCCGCATCGTCGAGAAATCGTCAACAACTAGGAAACGCATCTTTGGATCAGCCATGAATTACTCCGTTGATTCTTTTACTATGGTTAGTGTGGCTTGAGGCGCTGCAACAAGCAGGCTCAAGGATAGCATTTTTGTTGCCGTACGGCGATAAAACCGGCGCAAAACACAACGATCCGGATCAAACCCGCAACGCCCGTCCGCCCTGCGCCGCGAGGTGTCCGAGCACCAGTCCAGGCAAGGCTTGCAGGGGCGCCACTTCGTGGGCGGCGCCGATCGCGATCGCCTCGCGCGGCATGCCGAACACGACGCACGACGCCTCGTCCTGGGCGAAATTGTGCGCGCCGGCGTTTTTCATCTCCAGCATACCAGCAGCGCCGTCCTTACCCATGCCCGTCAGGATCACGCCGACCGCGTTCTTGCCTGCAGCCAAGGCCGCCGAACGGAACAGCACGTCGACCGAGGGCCGGTGGCGGTTGACCGGATCGGTCTGCTCGATCTTCGTCATGTAGTTGGCGCCCGAGCGCGTGAGCAGCAGGTGCGAGTGGCCCGGCGCGATGTAGGCGTGGCCCGGCAGGATACGCTCGTTGCCGGCGGCTTCGGTCACGCTGATCCGGCACAGCGAGTCGAGGCGCCGCGCGAACGAGCTGGTGAAGCCTTCCGGCATGTGCTGGGCGATCAGGATGCCCGGGCAATCCGACGGCATCTGCATCAGGAATTCGCGGATCGCCTCGGTGCCGCCGGTGGAGGCGCCGATGATGATCAGCTTTTCCGACGAAATCAAGGGACTGCGCAGCGCCTGCAGCGCGCTCGGCGCCGCGCTCTGGTGCACGCTGCGCGCCTTGACGCGGGCGCGCGCGGCGGCGCGGATCTTGTCGGTGATCAGCTCGGTGTACTCGCGCATGCCGGTCTGGATCGAGATCTTCGGCTTGGTCACGAAGTCGACCGCGCCCAGTTCCAGCGCGCGCATCGTGATCTCCGAGCCGCGCTCGGTCAGCGAGGACACCATCAGCACCGGCATCGGGCGCAGGCGCATCAGCTTTTCCAGGAAGTCGAGGCCGTCCATCTTCGGCATCTCGACGTCGAGGGTCAGCACGTCGGGGTTGTGTTTCTTGATCAGTTCGCGCGCGACCAGCGGATCGGGCGCGGTCGCCACGACTTCCATGTCGGCTTGCGAATTGACGATCTCGCTCATCACGCTGCGGATCAGGGCCGAATCGTCGACGATCAGTACCTTGGTTTTCATCGTCCTTCCTTTCGGGGTCAGAACAGGTCGATCTCGCCGCCGACGGGCTCGACCTTGAGACGCTTGGCGTAGTCGAGCTCGCGCTTGGCCAGCGTATCGTTCTGGGTTTGCATCAATTTCTTTACTAGCACCTTGCCCGTGCGCGGGAAGAAATACACCTTGCGCGGGTAGATGTCGTTCAGGTCCTCGGCCAGCACCGGGATCCGTTCGGTCTTCAGGAATTGCGTCACGAAGGCGGCATTGCGCTCGCCCACGTTCATGGCGGTAAAGCCGCGCAGCACGGCGCCGCCGCCGAACACCTTCGCTTCCAGGTTCTCGCGGCGCGCGCCGGCCTTGAGCAGGTCGTTGATCAGGACTTCCATCGCATAGCTGCCGTAGCGCATCGAGGCCGACACCGGGCTGCCGGCGTCGCCGCCGCCGTCGGGCAGCATGAAGTGGTTCATGCCGCCCAGGCCGGTGATGCGGTCGCGGATGCAGGCCGACACGCAGGAGCCGAGCACGGTCACGATCAGCATGTTCTTGCCGGTGTAGTAGTACTCGCCCGGCAGGATCTTGGCCGCCTCGACGTCGAAGGTGCGGTCGTAGTAGACGTTGGTGGCGAAGTGGCTGTTCGAATGCATGGTGGTGTGCGCTTCAGGCGCCCTTGCCGTTGAGTTCATAGACCGTCTTGCCGCGCAGGCGCAGCGATTCGGAAACGTAGAGGAAGTTCTCGGAGTGGCCGGCGAACAGCAGCGCGTGCGGCTTCATCAACGGCACGAAGCGCGCCAGGATCTTGCGCTGGGTGTTCTTGTCGAAATAAATCATGACGTTGCGGCAGAAAATCGCATCGAACTGACCACTCACCGGCCAGCTGTCGGCCAGCAGGTTCAGCTGCCGGAACGTCACCAGCTGGCGCAATTCCGGGCGCACCCGCACCATGCCTTCGTGGCGGCCCTTGCCGCGCAGGAAGAAGCGCTTGAGGCGCTCCTGCGACATCTTCTCCACCCGCTCCACGCCGTACACGCCCTCGCTGGCCGTGGCCAGCACGTTGGTGTCGATGTCGGTGGCGACGATCTGCACGTTCGGCGTGAGCGTGTTGAAGGCTTCGCACACGGTCATGGCGATCGAATACGGCTCCTCGCCGGTCGAGCTGGCCGAGCACCAGATCGTGAGCGGCTCGCCGGCGCGGCCGCGCAGGCGCAGCACGTGCTCGGCCAGCAGCGGGAAGTGGTGGGCTTCGCGGAAGAACGAGGTCAGGTTGGTGGTCAGCGCATTCGTGAACGCTTCCCACTCCTGCTCCATGCGGCCGGCCTCCAGGTCGTCGAGGTATTTCGCGAACGACTGGATGCCGGTGGCGCGCAGGCGCCGCGCCAGGCGGCTGTAGACCATCTCCTGCTTGCTGTCGGCCAGCGAGATGCCGGCCTGGCGGTAGATCAGGGCGCGCACCCGCTCGAAGTCGGCGCGCGTGAAGTCGAATTCCTTGACGGTGTCGGATTTATGTAGCGGCACTTTGCCTTACCTTCGTGTTCGTTGCGGAACAATCCCGCGTTTGCTTTGCTCCGTGCCCTACCCTGCCCGCCGGTTAAGCGGCCAGCTTGTCGACCAGGCCCATCTCGGCCGACGACATCAGGCGGTCGATGTCGACCAGGATCAGCATGCGCTCGTCCACGGTGCCCAGGCCGATCAGGTAGTCGGTGCTGAAGGCGGTGCCCATGTCCGGGGCCGGCTTGATCTGGTCCGGGGTCAGGGTCGTGACGTCGGAGACGCTGTCGACCACCATGCCCATTACGCGGCCGCCGATGTTCAGGATGATGACGACGGTGAACTGGTCGTAGGTCGGCGTGCCGAGGTTGAACTTGATGCGCATGTCCACCACCGGGATGATGATGCCGCGCAGGTTGATCACGCCCTTGATGAATTCGGGGGCGTTGGCGATCCGGGTCACGGCTTCGTAGCCGCGGATTTCCTGCACTTTCAGGATGTCGATGCCGTACTCTTCCGAGCCGAGGGTGAAGGCCAGGTATTCGAGCCCGGCGTCGGCGCCCTGCGCCTGGTTGGTTTGGGTAATGGACATGGTTTTTCCTTTGTTTTTAATTCATTGACGGGGCCAGCGCCTCGTCGGCCAGTTGGCGCGACGAGCGCACCAGGGCGGCCACGTCGAGGATCAGCGAGACGCCGCCATCGCCCAGGATGGTCGCGCCCGAGATGCCGGACACCTTGCGGTAATTCGCTTCCAGGTTCTTCACCACCACGTGCTGCTGGCCGACCAGGTCGTCGATCAGAAGCGCGGCGCGGCGGCCTTCGGACTCCAGGATCACGACGATGCCCTCGGCCGGATCCATCGAGCGCGGCGCGATGTCGAACACGCTGTACAGCGGGATCAGCGGCAGGTACTCGCCGCGCACTTTCAGCACCTGGCCGCGGCCCGCGATGTCGCGGACGTCCTCGCGGCGCGGCTGCAGCGACTCGACGACGAACCCAAGTGGAAGGATATAGATTTCCTCACCGCAACGGATCGTCATGCCATCCAAAATCGCCAAAGTCAGGGGCAAGGAGATGGAAATCGTGGTGCCGAAGCCACGCGCGGAGCGGATATCGACCGAACCGCCCATGGCCGTGATGTTACGTTTGACAACATCCATGCCGACGCCGCGGCCCGAGACGTCGGTTACGATCTCGGCCGTGGAGAAGCCCGGCGCGAAGATCAGCTGCCACACGTCCGAGTCGCTCATGTTGTCGGACACGGCCAGGCCGTTCTGCGCCGCCTTCGCCAGGATCTTCTCGCGGTTCAGGCCGGCGCCGTCGTCGGCCACTTCGATCACGATGTTGCCGCCCTGGTGGCCGGCCGACAGGAACAGGCGCCCCGCTTCCGACTTGCCGGCGGCGGCGCGCGCATCGGGCATCTCGATGCCGTGGTCGATGCTGTTGCGAACCAGGTGGGTCAGCGGGTCGACGATGCGCTCGATCAGGCCCTTGTCCAGTTCGGTCGCGGCGCCGTGGGTGATGAAATCGACCTTCTTGCCGAGCTTGCCGGCCAGGTCGCGCACCATGCGTGGGAAGCGCGAGAACACGAAGTCCATCGGCATCATGCGGATCGACATCACGGCTTCCTGCAGCTCGCGCGTATTGCGCGTGAGCTGGGACACCGAGGACAGCAGGCGCTCGTGCAACATCGGATCGAGCCCGCTGGAGCGCTGCTCGATCATGGCCTGGGTGATGACCAGTTCGCCAATCAGGTTGATCAATTGGTCGACCTTCTCGACCGAGACGCGGATCGAGGAGGACTCGGCGCCCTTCTCGTCCTTCTTGACGGCCTTCTTTTCCTCATGATGCTCAACCACCGCCGCTGCGGCAGCCTTCGGCGCCTGGGCCTCGGCGCCCGCCATCGCGCGGATCTGCTCGATCGGCTGGAAAAAGCCATAGCCGCGCTCGTCGTCCGACAGGTCGTCCGCGGCGGCGGCCGGCGCGTCGTCGGCCGGGTCGAAGAAGCCGTAGCCCTGCTCGTTCTCGATGCGGGCGCGCTCGGCCGCCTCGATCGCGCGCTGCTCGGGCGTGAGCGGCGGCGCCTCGAAGATCTTCAGGTCGTCCGGGTCCAGGACAAACGAGCAGATGGCGACGATGTCGTCCAGGCTCTCGTGGGTGGTGATGATCAGCGCGCTGCGCCCGCCGTCGAGCGGCGTGACCGAGACCCGGCCCATCAGGCCGAGTTCGTCCACCAGGGCGTTGATGTCGCGCTGGGCGACGCTGGGCAGCTCGATCTTGTAGCGGTGCGCGCCCTCGCCGGTCTGGGCTTTCGGCTCGGCGTGCAGGAACGACGGTGCGACCAGCGAAGCCGCCGGCACCAGCCCTTCCGACAGGTCGTGCAGCACCATGCGCACGTTGGCGACCGTGTCCTGGTCGACCGCGGCGCCGTTGCGGTGGCCGTCGAGCTGCATCTTGAGCGTGTCCTTGGCGGCCAGGAAGGCGTCCACGTGCTGCGAGGTCAGGGCCATCTCGCCCTTGCGGATCCGGTCCAGCAGGGATTCCAGAACGTGGGTGACCTCGCTCATGTCGGTGATGCCGAAGGTCGAGGCGCCGCCCTTGACCGAGTGGGCGGTGCGGAAAATCGCGTTCAGGTCTTCGGCGTCGGGCGCGGCCACGTCGACCGCCAGCAGCAGCCGCTCCATTTCGGCGAGCAGCTCTTCGGCCTCGTCGAAAAAGACCTGGTAAAACTGGCTGATGTCGATCGTCATGACAGGTTCCGGTGCGGTAGGCGATGCATCCGCATCAGCCGATCACTTTTTTGACGACCTCGATCAGGCGCTGCGGGTCGAACGGCTTGACCAGCCAGCCGTTGGCGCCGGCCGCACGGCCCTTCGATTTCATTTCGTCCGAAGACTCGGTGGTCAGCATCAGGATCGGCACCTTCTGGTACTCGGGCAGGCCGCGCAGCTGCTTGATCAGCGACAGGCCGTCCATGCGCGGCATGTTCTGGTCGGTCAGGACCAGGTCCACGGTCTGCTGGCGCGCCTTGTCCAGGCCGTCCTGGCCGTCGACCGCTTCCACCACCTGGTAACCGGCCGCCTTCAGGCTGAACGCCACCATCTGGCGCAGCGAGCTCGAATCGTCGACCGCGAGAATTGTTTTAGCCATGTTTTGCTCCTGCTGTTTTCTGTGCCCGGTACACTGCCGGGGATGGTTGTTGTGGTGGGCGAACCGTCAGAACAGTTCGATGTCCCCGCTTTCGAGATGCCGCTGCTCGACCGACTTGCGCAGCACGCTGCGCAGTTCGAGCGACTGGATGGCCAGCGCCATGCTGACCTTGCCCAGGCGATCGACGATTTCCTCGCTGCCGGTTTCCGGCGCGATGTCCGAGCCATGCTCGCTCAGCGTGCCGAGGAATTCGCGCAGGCCCGTCACGCGCTTCAGCGTCCGGTCGATCAGCTGGCTGGTCATGTCCTGGAACTGCATGCTGGTGATCGCCGTGTTCACGTGGCCGCCGATCTCGCCGCTCATCGCGGCCAGCGCGGCGCTGTCTTCCGGACTGGGCGTGCCGCCCGCCAGCAGGCGGTCGATCGCCTCCTGGCGCGCGCCGACCGCGCTATGGATGGCCATGAAGCTGCTGGTCAGCTTCTCGATCGCCTCTTCCAGCAGCAGCTCGGTCTGCAGCAGGTCGGTCTCGACCTCGCTGAGGTGGCGTCGCCCGTGCGCCGACACTCCGGAGAGCAGCCGCTTCACGTGCGAGCCCAAAATCTTTTTTCTTGTCATTATTGTCCTCCTGTCCACACGAGGCAGGTCATTGCGTGGCCGCGGTGACGGCTTTCGCCGCCGCCTCGCCGTCCTCGGCCGGCACGTCGAGCGTGGCGGCGTCGCGCATGACGGCGTCCTCGGTACGCTTGTTCATCACGATGATGCTGATGCGGCGGTTGATCGGGTTGAAGGGGTCGGCGCGGTCGAGCGGCGCGGCAGCGGCCAGCCCGACCACGCGCAGGATCTTCTCGTCGGCCAGGCCGCCCACCACCATCGCCCGGCGCGAGGCGTTGGCGCGGTCGGCCGACAGCTCCCAGTTGCTGTAGCCGGCGTCGCTGTAGTAGGGAGTCGAATCGGTATGGCCCGACAGGCCGATCCGGTTCGGCACGTCGTTCAGCACCATGCCCAGCACTTCCAGGATGTCGCGGGTATAGGGCTGCAGCTGGGCCTTGGCGAGCGCGAACATCGGGCGGTTCTGCTCGTCCACGATCTGGATGCGCAGGCCTTCGCTGGTGATGTCGAGCAGCAGCTGGTTCTTGTATTTCTTCAGCGTCGGATTCGCCTCGATGATGGCTTCGATCTTGGTCTTGAGCGTGCGCAGGCGCTCGCCCTCGGCGCGTTCGAGCGCGGCCTTGGCCGCGTTCAGGTCGTAGGTCTTGTGCTCGGGCGGGCTCTCGCCGTGCTTGACCTGGCCGTTGCGGCGCGTCAGGTCGGCGCCGCCGCCCTTGATGACCGAGGAGCTGTCGCCCGAGCCCGAGCCGCCCGACATCGCCACCTTCAGCGGGTTCTTGAAGAAATCGGAGATGCCTTCGAGGTCGCCCTTCGAGGTCGAGCCGAGCAGCCACATCAGCAGGAAGAAGGCCATCATCGCCGTCACGAAGTCGGCGTAGGCGATCTTCCAGGCACCGCCATGGTGCCCGCCGGCGGTCTTCTTGATCCGCTTGACGATGATCGGGCGCATTCCTTCGTCGGCCATGGGTATTCGCGTGGTTCGGGTTGATCGGAAACGGGACGGCGGGGCTTGTTGCCTTGTTCGCCCTTATTTGCTCTTACTTGCTCTTACTTGCTCTTACTTGCCCTTGGACTTCTTGATGTGCTCTTCCAGCTCGGCGAAGCTCGGGCGTTCGGTCGAGTACAGCACCTTGCGGCCGAATTCGACCGCCAGCGCCGGCGCGTAGCCGTTCAGGCTGGCCAGCAGCGTGACCTTCACGCACTGGAACATCTTCGAGGATTCGTCGAGCTTCTGCTCGAGCAGGTTGGCCAGCGGGCCGACGAAACCGTAGGCCAGCAGGATGCCGAGGAAGGTGCCGACCAGCGCCTTGGCGATCAGGATGCCCAGCTCGGCCGGCGGGATGCCCACCGATTCCATGGTGTGCACCACGCCCATCACCGCCGCCACGATACCGAAGGCCGGCAGGCCGTCGCCGAGTTTGGCGATCACGTGGGCCGGCACCGCGCCCTCGTGGTGGTGGGTCTCGATCTCGTTGTCCATCAGGTTCTCGATCTGGAAGGCGTCCATGTTGCCCGAGACCATGAGGCGCAGGTAGTCGGCCATGAATTCGACGATGTGATGGTCGGCCAGCACCAGCGGGTACTTGGAAAACAGCGGGCTCGCCTCGGGCGCCTCGATGTCGCCCTCGATCGACATCAGGCCTTCCTTGCGCACCTTGGAGAGGACGTCGAACAGCAGCGCCATCAGCTCCATGTACATTTCCTTGGTGTAGGCGGAACCCTTGAACACCGAAGGCAGCGCCTTCATGGTCGCCTTGATGGCCTTGTTGTTGTTACCGACAAAGAATGCACCCACGGCCGCGCCGCCGATCATCAGCAGTTCGATCGGCTGGAACAGCACGGCCGCGTGACCGCCGGCCATGACGAAGCCGCCAAACACCGAGGCACAGACAATGACGTAACCAATAATAACTAACAAGACACTGCTCCAGAGGAAAAACCAGCGGGCCGGGCGGTTCGGACTTTCGGGGAATTCGTATCCCAGAAAAAACATTTACGCAGGGAACTACAATAGCTGGAACAATAGCGGGAGAATGGCCTGTGAGCAAGTAAAAGCGCCGGGAATGTCGCCTAAAAGTGCCATATGTAGAGAGTTCGACCAGTCTCCGGTACCTCGACCGATACGCTTGCTGCGCTTTCGGCAATGGTGAATTCATAACTCATCAGCATGCTGCCGGGACGCATCTCGCGCCGCGCCTTGCGCCACAGGGCCGTCATCGCGGCCGGCGACAGGTAGGCGAACACCGCGTCGTAGTCGGCGAAATCGAGCGACTCGTAGTCACCGCGCAGGAACACGGCGCGACTGCCCTGGATGCGCGCCCGCAGCCAGCTGGCCAGCCAGGGCAAGGGCGCCAGCTCGATCCCGGTCGCCCGCACGCCGGGCCGGCGCGCCAAATGCAGCACCAGGCCGCCCAGGCCGCTGCCGATGTCGATCACCGCCAGC
>DNCF01000451.1:0-2918 GCA_003484545.1 Massilia sp.
CCGTCGACGGAACTAGGGGTTTTGCCAGGCACGCTCAAGCGCCCATCTTGCTGAGCGCGAACGCCGCCAGGAAGCCCGCCACCGTGATCAGCCCCGCGAAATCGCGCGCCTCGTCGAAGGCTTCGGGAATCATGGTATCGACCAGCATCGCCAGGATCGCCCCGGCTGCCACCGCCGTGGTGGCCGCCACCACGGCGCCCGAGACGTTCTCGAACGCGGTGTAGCCGACCAGGGCCGCCACGCCAGAAGCGGCGGCGATCGCGCCCCAGATCCCGAAGATGTAGGCGGCCGAGCGGCCGGCCTTCTTCATGCCGGCCGCGCTCGACAGGCCTTCCGGCACGTTGGAGAGGAAGATCGCCGACACCGCCACCAGGCTGACCTTGCCGCCGCCCAGCATCGACAGGCCGATCACGATCGATTCCGGTATGCCGTCGAGCAGGGCGCCGACCGCGATCGCCGTGCCGCTGCCGCCGTTGTCGTCCGCTTTCGGCTGCTGTTCGCCGGAGCGCTTGCGGTGCTTCGCTCCCTGGCGCGACAGCAGCCAGTTGGCCAGGGTGTAGACCGTGGCGCCGGCCAGGAAGCCGAGCGCGGTCGAGGCGAAGCCGCCCTTGTGGTAGGCCTCCTCCATCAACTCGAACGAGAGGGCGGAGATCAGCACGCCGCTGCCGAAGGCCATGATGGCGGCGATCAGGCGGGCCGGCACCTTTACCCAATACCCGACCGCCGCCCCGACCAGCAGGGCGCCACCCGCCACCAATCCCCAGAATCCGGCCTGCAACCACAGCGGAATGCCACCCATGCCATTCTCCAACGTCGTTGTACTTGTCAAAATGCTACTCGCAAGCACGAAAGCGGGGCGTCCGCCTGGCGCGGTCGTCACCACCACGTTACACGGCTGTAACACGGCTGTGATAAATTCGTCACTTTTGCAGGGAAGCACTGTCCATGATAACGAGCCCGTTGACACCGCGTTTCAAGACGCGCCTTGCCGTCCTGATCCCGGCCGCCGTGCTGGCCGGCTGCGCCAGCTATGCGCCGCAACCGCCCGGCATCGAATCGGCCTTCGTCGTGATCGGCGAGAACGGCCAGGCCACCGCCCGCGTCATCACCGCCGAGGCCGCCTGTCCGCCGCTGCGGGTCGACGGCAACCTGATGCCGATGCGGGTGCGGGTGCCGATGTCGGCGATTCCGGCGCGCGCCGGCCAGCCGCATACGCCGCCCTCGAAGGCGGTGCTGACCTGCGAGGCGCCGATCCCGGCCGGGACCTTCACCGCGCGCGCAGGGGAGGTGGCGCTGCCGGTGCCGAAGGCGGACCCGCAACGCATCGTCGTCATCGGCGACACCGGCTGCCGCCTGAAGGGCAAGGAATTCCAGGACTGTAACGACCCCGAGGCCTTTCCCTTCGCGCGGGTGGCGGCCAGCGCCGCCGCCTTCCAGCCGGACCTCGTGATCCACGTCGGCGACTACCACTACCGCGAAGACCCGTGCCCGACGAACCGTCCCGGCTGCGCCGGCAGCCCGTACGGCTACGGCTACGACGCCTGGGCCGCCGACTTCTTCACGCCGGCGCAGAAGCTGCTCGCGGCCGCGCCCTGGGTGCTGGCGCGCGGCAACCACGAGAATTGCACGCGCGGCGGGCAGGGCTGGTGGCGCTACCTCGACCCGCGCTCCTTCCAGGCCGGACGCGACTGCGACGACCCCGCGAACGACGCCACGGGCGAACACAGCGATCCCTACGCGGTGCCGCTCGGCGGCGACGCCCAGCTGATCGTGTTCGACACCGCCAACACCAGCTGGAAGGGCTTGCCGAAGACCGACCCGCGCCGCGCCCGCTATGCCGACACCTGGCGCAAGGTCGAGCAGCTGGCGCGCGGCGCGGCCTACAACATCGCTGTCGACCACCATCCGCTGTTCGCCTTCGGCGCCAACCGCGATGCGAAGAGCGGCGCCATCACCCTGTTCGGCGGCGACCAGGGCTTGCTCGACGCCTTCGGCGACGTCGACCCCGGCTACCTGCCGCGCTCGATCAGCATGCTGCTCTCGGGCCACGTGCACTTGTGGGAGCAGCTCAGCTTCTCGAGCCCGCACCCGACCCAGTTCGTGGCCGGCTTCTCGGGCACGGCCGAGGACATCGTGCCCTTGCCGGCAAGCGTGCCGCCTGGCCAGCAGCCGGCGCCGGGCGCCGTGGTCGAGGCGATGAGTTCGTGGATCGACGGTTTCGGCTTCATGACGATGGAGCGTACCGGGCCGGACGCATGGCAGGTCGGGGTCTGGGACCGCGACGGCAAACGCAAGAACAGCTGCAGCGTGAAGGGCCGCCGCTCGCACTGCGAAGTTGCTCAAGTGAAATGATGTCAATACATTTCATCAAATATAGTTGCCAAGGAAATATAGATCGGGCAATATAGCGACATCGGAACCGCCGCCACGGCGGGCTCTCGATCAGCGATGAGGCGTTCATTCGTTTCTTTTGGGCCCCCGGTCACCCGGGGGCCATTTTTCGCGGGAGGCCCACCGCCCGGTGGCGCCAACGACTGAGAGCATCTAACAAAAGCGCCAGGGCAAGGGGTGCGGCCACCCGACGCAGCGTCGAAGACAGTACCTTGGTACGGCGAGACGATGCAACGCAGCCATGGCGGTTTTGTTAGGCGCTCTTGGCTGTGCTCCCGCCCTTCCTGGAGGACACGCATGCCCGATTTTTCCGATCTTGGACTCCAACTCGCGTGGCCGCTGGCCATGACGCTGGCCTGGATGGCCGGCGAACTGTTCTACCGCTGGACCGCGCTGCCGCGCATCGCCGTCTATGGCCTGGCCGGTTTCGTGTTCGGCAACCTGGCCGCCGGCTACCTGCCGCCGTCCGAAGCGAAGAACTTCATGTTGCTGGCCAACCTCGGCTTCGGCCTGATCCTGTTCGAACT
>DNCF01000451.1:2948-3142 GCA_003484545.1 Massilia sp.
ATCAACCTGCGCTGGTTGCGCAACAACCCCTGGATCGTCGCCACCTCGCTGCTGGAAGCGGCCTGCACCTTCGCCGCGGTCTACGTGGTCGCCCAGCTGTGCGGCATGGAGCGCCTGCCGGCCGCGCTGACCGCCTCGCTGGCCATGTCCAGTTCGCCCGCGGGCCTGCTGCGCGTGCTGAACGAGCAGGGCGC
>DNCF01000311.1 GCA_003484545.1 Massilia sp.
CAAGGTCTTCCCGGGCAACGAGACCGACCTCGAATGGGGCGACCGCGAAGTCGACTGCGCCTACCCGTACAGCGCGGTGCTGAGCCGTAACCTGCCGGCCATCAAGGAACTGCAGCAGCGCATGATCGACCTGCAGGCGCGCGTGGCGCTGCCGCTGGCCGACCTGCGCAAGATCAACAAGCAGATGGCTGCCGGCGAAAAACGCGCGCGCACCGCGAAGCGCGAAATGACCGTCGCCAACCTGCGCCTGGTGATCTCGATCGCGAAGAAGTACATCAACCGCGGCCTGCAGTTCCTCGACCTGATCCAGGAAGGCAACATCGGCCTGCTGAAGGCGGTCGACAAGTTCGAATACCGCCGCGGCTACAAGTTCTCGACCTACGCGACCTGGTGGATCCGGCAGGCCATCACGCGTTCGATCGCGGACATGGCCCGTACCATCCGCGTGCCGGTGCACATGATCGAGACCATCAACAAGATGAACCGCATCTCGCGCCAGATCATGCAGGAAACCGGCAGCGAGCCGGACCTGGCGACCCTGGCCCAGAAAATGGAAATGCCGGAGAACAAGGTCCGCGAGATCATGAAGATCGCCAAGGAGCCGATTTCGATGGAAACCCCGATGGGCGAGGACGGCGATTCGCAGCTGGGCGACTTCATCGAGGACAACGCCACCCTGGCGCCGCTCGACGCCGCGCTGCACGCATCGATGCGCAACGTGATCAAGGAAGTGCTGGACTCGCTGACCCCGCGCGAAGCCAAGGTGCTGCGCATGCGCTACGGCGTCGAGATGTCGAACGACCACACGCTGGAAGAAGTGGGCAAGCAGTTCGACGTCACCCGCGAGCGTATCCGCCAGATCGAAGCCAAGGCCATGAGCAAGCTGCGCCAGCCTTCGCGTTCGGACAAGCTGAAGACTTTCCTGCACGACAAGTAAGCCGTTCCTGGTTGATTGCAAAGCCGCCCCGTCGATGACCGGGCGGCTTTTTTATTTTGTGTGACCGCCGCATCCTAGGGTGAGCACCCCGTGCCCACCCAACGAATCAGGCAAACACTTGCAGAGGCGCATCAACAGCTCTATTGCAGCGGCCGCGCAACGTTCTTTTGTCAAGCTGGAAACATCCGAGCCGAATTTCGTTGACGCATCTGGAAGGATCGCGAGACCATGCCACACGGAAACAAATTCACGCTTTCTCACTTTCTCGACGCCCTCATGCTCGCCCGATTCCTCCGCCGCTGGTCGATCAAGACCAAGCTCATGTTCGGCATGGCTGCCTGCCTGCTGCTTTTCATCCTGGTGTCGGCCGCGCTCAGCGTCAGCCTGACGGGCAGGACCATGCGCGAGCGCGTGGTCGGCCACGAGCTGCCGGCGGTCGTCGGCGAAATCGGCAACGACGTGCTGCGCCAGATCGGCGCGCCGCTGACCGCCTCGCTGGCGGTGGCCAACAACACCTTCCTGGTGGAGTGGGAACGCGCGGGCCTGGCCGACGCCGGCATCGACGCCTGGCGCGCCTACGCCGGCAAGGTCAAGGAAGTGAACCAGGCCGTCACCGTGTTCTGGGCCTCCCCCTCGCAGTTGAAGTTCCTGGACCAGGGCGGCCTGAGCTACATGATGGAGAAGGGCAATCCACGCGATGCCTGGATGGACGCCTTCCTCGCCAGCGGCAAACCCTATGAGCTGAACCTCGATCCGGACCCGAAGACCGGCGAAATGAAACTCTTCATCAATACCCGGGTCGACGCCGGCGCCGGCAAGCTGGCGGTGGCCGGCCTGGGCCTGTCGGTGCAGCAGATGGCCGAGACGGTGCGTGGCTATACGGTCGGCGAGTCCGGCTACGTCTTCCTGGCGCGCCCGGACGGCAGGATCGTGCTGCATCGCGACGCCGCCCTGTCCGACGGCCAGCACAAGGTCGTCGACCTGCCGGGCTATTCGCCGGAACTGGTGGCGCAGCTGATGAAGCAGGAGCAGTTCGCCAGCGCCGTCCACGACACGGCGCAGGGGCGGCAGATCGTGGCCGCGTCCTACCTGCCGCAACTGGACATGTACGTGATCGCCGAGGTGCCCGAGAGCGAGGTGCTGGGCGAGCTGACGCGCTCGACGCTGCTGGCCAGCCTGGTCGCCGGTGCGATCGGCGGCGGCATCGGCCTGGTCGTGATTTTCCTGATCAGCCGCGCGATCGCGGCGCCGGTTGCGCGCGCCGCGGCGATGCTGGGCGAGATCGCCGAGGGCAAGGGCGACCTGACGCGCCGCATGCCGGTCGAGAGCGAAGACGAGGTCGGCGCGCTGGCCGACGCCTTCAACCGTTTCGTCTCGTCGCTGAACCGCACCATGAGCGAGGTGCGCGCCAGCACCCATGCGATCGCCGGCGCCTCGGCCGAGATCGCCGCCGGCAACATGAACCTGTCGAGCCGCACCGAGGCCCAGGCGTCCAGCCTGGAAGAGACCGCGGCCGCGATGGAAGAGCTGACCTCGACCGTGCGCCAGAATGCGGACAACGCGCGCCAGGCCAACCAGCTGGTGATGTCGGCCAGCGGCCAGGCGCAGCAGGGCGGCGAGGTGGTGGGCGAAGTGGTTGCCACCATGGGCGCGATCACGGCCAGCTCGCGCAAGATCGCCGACATCATCGGCGTCATCGACGGTATCGCCTTCCAGACCAACATCCTGGCGCTGAACGCCGCCGTGGAGGCGGCGCGTGCCGGCGAACAGGGCCGCGGCTTCGCGGTCGTGGCATCCGAAGTGCGTACCCTGGCCCAGCGCTCGGCCGCCGCCGCCAAGGAAATCAAGACCCTGATCGGCGACTCCGTGGACAAGGTCGACCTTGGCGCCAAGCTGGTCGACCAGGCCGGCGAGACCATGGAACAGGTGGTCGAGTCGATCCGCCGCGTCACCGACATCATGGCCGAGATCACCCACGCCAGCCAGGAGCAGACCGGCGGCATCGAGCAGGTCAACGCCGCCATCGGCCAGATGGACGAGGCGACCCAGCAGAACGCGGCCCTGGTCGAGGA
>DNCF01000310.1 GCA_003484545.1 Massilia sp.
GGCGTGAACGGCGCCGGCAAGACCACCACCATCGGCAAGCTCGCCAAGCACATGCAGCGCTTCGACCAGTCGGTGCTGCTGGCCGCGGGCGACACCTTCCGCGCCGCCGCGCGCGAACAGCTGATGGTCTGGGGCCAGCGCAACAACGTCACCGTGATCTCGCAGGCCTCGGGCGACCCGGCCGCCGTGGCTTTCGATGCGGTCCAGTCGGGCAAGGCGCGCGGCGTCGACGTCGTCATGGTCGATACCGCCGGCCGCCTGCCGACCCAGCTGCACCTGATGGAAGAACTCAAGAAGATCAAGCGCGTGATCGGCAAGGGCATGGATGGCGCCCCGCACGAGACCCTGCTGGTCATCGACGGCAATACCGGCCAGAACGCCCTGGCCCAGGTCAAGGCCTTCGACGACGCCCTGCAACTGACGGGCCTGATCATCACCAAGCTGGACGGCACCGCCAAGGGCGGCGTGCTGGCCGCGATCGCGCGCACGCGCCCGGTGCCGGTGTACTTCATCGGCGTCGGCGAGAAGCTGGACGACCTGCAGCCCTTCAATGCAGAAGAATTCGTGGAAGCGCTGCTGGGCTAAAGATGATCGAATTCCACAACGTCTCCAAGAAATACTCGGTCGACGCGACCGCCCTGCGCGACGTCAGCCTGAACATCGACAAGGGCGAACTGGTCTACCTGGCCGGTCCCTCGGGCGCCGGCAAGTCCACGCTCATGAAAATGGTGGCGGCGGTCGAGCGCCCCAGCAGCGGGCGCGTGGTCGTGTTCGGCCAGGACATCGGCAAGATCAAGAAGGCCGGCATCCCCTTCCTGCGGCGTAACCTCGGCCTGATCTTCCAGCACCAGCGCCTGCTGAACGACCGCAACATCCTGGCCAACATCATGTTGCCGCTGCTGGTCACCGGCGCGCCGCGGGCGCAGGCCGAGCAGCGCGCCCGCGCCGCCCTCGACAAGGTCGGCCTGCTGGAACGCGCCAGGGCCCATCCGCTGGAACTGTCGGGCGGCGAGCAGCAGCGCGTGGCCGTCGCGCGCGCGATCGTCAACCGGCCGCAGATCATCCTGGCCGACGAGCCGACAGCGAACCTCGACCGGGTAGCCGCCGACAAGGTGATCGACGCCCTGCGCGCCTTCAATGCCGTCGGCGTGACCTGCGTGATCTCGACCCACGACGAGCAGATCCTCGACAGGGCGGCGCGCGTGATCCGCCTCGAGAACGGCCAGCTGGTGGGCGATGCCCTCGCCGGCGCGGCGGGCGCGGCAGACGTCGAGGGACCTGCGGAAACCGAAGGAGGTGCCGCATGAGCCCCTGGTTCCGCCAGCACCGCTTCGCGCTCGGCGCGGCGCTGTCCACCGTGCGCAAGGCGCCGGGCAGCTTCCTGTTCAACGTGCTGGTGATCGCGGTCGCGCTGACCCTGCCGTTCGCCGGCATCACCCTGCTCGAGAACGTACGCCCGATGTCGGAGCAGCTCTCGGTCGATCCCGAAGTCAGCCTGTTCGTGAAGCCCGAGGCGACGCGCGAGCAAGCGCAGGCGATCGCGCCGCAGCTGCGCCAGATCCTGGCCGACAACAAGGCGACGATCACCTTCATCCCGCGCGAACGGGCGCTGGAAGACCTGAAGGCGCGCAGCGGCCTGTCCGACGCACTCGACACCCTGGGCGACAATCCGCTGCCCGACAGCTACGTGATGAAGCTGGCCGGTTCCTCGAACACGGCCGACGCCGCGCGCATCGACGCCGTGGTCGAGCAGCTGCACCAGCTGCCGCACGTGGACACGGTGCAGGTCGACTCGGCCTGGGTGAAACGCCTGGCCGCCCTGATGGGTGTGCTGCGCTTGAGCCTGCTGCTGCTGGCGGTGACGCTGGGCGTGGTGGTGATCGCGGTGGTGTTCAACACGATCCGCCTGCAGGTGCTGACCCAGCGCGAGGAAATCGCGGTATCGAAGCTGCTCGGCGCGACCGACAATTTCATCCACCGCCCCTTCTATTACACCGGCGCGCTGTTCGGCCTGTGCGCCGGTGCGCTGGCCCTGGCCGGCGTGGCGCTGGCCCTGCGGCCACTGAACGCGGCGATTGCCGAGTTCGCACGCCTGTATGCGTCGGAATTCCAGCTGGCCTTCCTCGGTCCCCTGGAACTGGCCGCCCTGCTGGCGATCAGCGCCGGCCTCGGCCTGATCGGCGCAATGCTGTCGGTGCAGCGCCACCTGGCGCGCCTGCACTGAGTCCGCCGCCCCGTACCAGCCTCTCCGGGCGGACCCATGGGTCCGCCCGCGTCATTTTCCAGTCCTCGCGGCCGCTCTTCTTGTGCGCCTACTTCTCTTACCAAAGTAGGAATTTGCCTCGTAAGGCGCGGAACTCGGTGCTTCGTGCGCCAACTAACAGAAACGGGCTTTCGACAGCCCTTAGTCTGTGGCCTAACGCGATCCACAAGAGGCACACACTTGAGATAGCTCAATAGAAATGCCCCGTTTCACTCTACAGTAGAGCGGGCGCAATTAATGCTTTTAAGCAATACTTTAGCCAGACTTAAACGGGCCCCGGTTTCCGGGGGCCTCGCTAGCACTCACCCTTGGAGAGTGCTAATATATAACTCAAGTGAATGTAAATGGGTTCGCTTGCATCCGGAATCAAGCCGAAAAAATCAGCAGCGGGAATCGTCCCCTGCATGAGATGCAGCACAAAACACTCTACGAGGAAAAGATAATGTCCGCACAATCCGCATTGGTACCAACCGGCAGCCGTGCTCTGGGACTTGGCTTCACCGGCAATCTCGGTAACATCGACGCGTATATCTCCGCGGTGAACCGGCTGCCGATGCTGTCCCATGAGGAAGAAGTCTCGCTGGCGACGCGGCTGCGGGAAAAGAACGATCTCGACGCTGCCCAGAAGCTGGTGCTCTCGCACCTGCGCCTGGTGGTGTCGATCGCGCGCGGCTACCTGGGCTACGGCCTGCCGCACGCCGACCTGATCCAGGAAGGCAACATCGGCCTGATGAAGGCCGTGAAGCGTTTCGACCCGAACCAGGGCGTGCGCCTGGTGTCGTACGCGATGCACTGGATCAAGGCCGAGATGCACGAGTACATCCTGAAGAACTGGCGCCTGGTGAAGGTCGCGACGACCAAGGCCCAGCGCAAGCTGTTCTTCAACCTGCGCAGCAACAAGCAGGGCCTGGACGCGATGTCGCCGGGCCAGGTCGACGACCTGGCGAAGCTGCTGGGCGTCAAGCGCGAGGAAGTGATCGAAATGGAAACCCGCCTCTCGGGCCGCGACATCGCCCTGGAAGCGCCGACCGACGACGAAGACGACAAGTTCTCGCCGATCGCCTACCTGTCGTCGGACCAGCAGGAACCGACCAAGGTGCTGGAAGCCGAGCAGGTCACGCGCCTGCAGTCCGAAGGCCTGGAAACGGCGCTGGGCAAGCTCGACCCGCGTTCGCGCCGCATCGTCGAAGCGCGCTGGCTGGCCAACGACGACGGCTCGGGCGCCACGCTGCACACCCTGGCCGAGGAATTCGGCGTGTCGGCCGAGCGTATCCGCCAGATCGAATCGGCGGCGCTGAAAAAAATGAAGGGTGCGCTGGCGGCGTACGTGTAAGCCGGCGGCAGTACCGATGTGAGAACGGCGGCCCAGGGATGGGCCGCCGTTTTTGTTTGGGGTCGTAGGGTGGGCACTTGTGCCCACGCGGTCTCACCGCTTGATCATCAATACCTCGTGAACTCGCCATGGTTTTGTAGGGTGGGTTCTCGAACCCACGCGGTACGGCGCATGATCACCGTTTGCGGCGAGATCGAGTGACGCCGCATATCGACGGTGAGACCGCGTGGGCTCGCGAGCCCACCCTACGAGACCCCGCCTCCATGAAAAAAACGGCGGTCCCATCGCTGGAACCGCCGTTGAAACCTGGCCGCAAAGTCACCCACGGCCAGCCCGATCCGGGGTGTCGAGGCCCCGTCCTGTGATCGTTCGAATCAGTAGATCGCGTTGCCCGAAGCGTCCTTCAGCTGGGCTTTCCATGCGCCCTGCACCAGCTTGACGACCGAGGCCGGCATCGGCACGTAGTCCAGTTCGGCGGCCGCGGCGGCGCCGTTCTTGTAGGCGTAGTCGAAGAACTTCACGACTTCCTTGCCCTTGGTCGCGTCGGCCTGGGTCTTGTGCATCAGGATGTACGAGACGCCGGTGATCGGCCAGCTGTTCTTGCCGGCGGTGTCGGTCAGGATCACGGCGAAGCCCGGGGTCTTGGTCCACTCGGCGCTGGCGGCGGCGGCCTTGAAGTTCTCGTCGTCCGGCTGCAGGTACTGGCCATCCTTGTTCTTCAGCTGGGTGTGCGACAGCTTGTTCTTCTTGGCGTAGGCCCACTCGACGTAGCCGATCGAGCCCTTGATGCGCTGCACGTTGGCGGCGACGCCTTCGTTGCCCTTGCCGCCCACGCCCACGGCCCACTTCACCGAGGTGCCGGCGCCGATCTTCTGCTGGAAGTCCGGGTTCACTTTCGACAGGTAGTCGGTGAACAGGAAGGAAGTGCCCGAGCTGTCGGCGCGGTGCACGACGGTGATGTCGGCGGCCGGCAGGTTCACGCCCGGATTCAGGGCGGCGATCTCGGCGGCATTCCACTTGGTGATCTTGCCCAGGTAGATGTCGGCCAGGACCGGGCCGGTCAGCTTCAGCTGACCCGGGGTCACGCCCTCGACGTTGACCACGGCGACCACGCCGCCCATGATGGCCGGGAACTGCATCAGGCCGGCTTCTTCTAGCTCGGCGGCCTTCAGCGGCATGTCCGAGGCGCCGAAGTCGACGGTCTTGGCCTTGATCTGCTTGATGCCCGCGCCCGAGCCGACCGACTGGTAGTTCATGCCGACGCCGGTGGCGGCCTTGTACGATTCAGCCCACTTGGCGTAGATCGGGTACGGGAAGGTGGCGCCCGCGCCGGTCACGTCGGCGGCGAAAGCCGAGGTCATCACCATCGCGGCAGCGGCGCCGGCGATCATCGTTTTGAACATGTGCTTGATTTTCATATTGTCGTAACTCGGGGTTGGTTAAGTGACGAGCGAAGTCTAGCCAGCGAATGTGACCGCTGTATGACCGATAATGAACGTCATCGCATTGCCGCTTTTGCTAAGATCGGGCGATCGAACCGACCGGATGCCCGATGCGCCACCTGCTCGCCCTGCCCCTCGCCTGCCTCATGCTGGCCGCCTGCGCCGCTCCGCCGGGGCCTTCCGCGCGCGCCTTCGCGCTGGCTCCCGGCGCAAGCGTCGAGGCCGCGCCCGGCGTGCTGCTGCGCTTCGAGGAGGTCGAGGACAGCCGCTGTCCGCCGGGCGTGCGCTGCGTCTGGGCCGGCAGGCTGAGCTGCCGCTTCAGCCTCACCCGCGCAAATGCCGCACCCGAATCCTTCACGCTGGTGCCGGGCGAGGCCGCCCATGTTTCAAGCCTCCTCGGCGGCAGGCGCGTCGCGCTCGACGAAACATCCATTCCCGCACCGGCAGCGCCGGATGCCGTTGCCAACCACCGCGTCACGGTGAAGGTGCTGCCCTGACGTTTCCTTCACCTGCGTTCATCCAGATCGTATCCATGAGCAGATCCGCCCTCGCCCTGACACTGACCTTTTCCATCATCCTCCACGCGCCGGCCGCGAGCGCGAAAACGCCGGTGGCCACCGGCAGCGGCGGCGCCGTCGCCACCATCAGCGAGCAGGCGTCGCACTCGGCCCTCAGCATCCTGAACAAGGGCGGCAACGCCGTCGACGCCGCCGTGGCGGCCGCCGCGACGCTGGGTGTGACCGATCCTTTCAGCTGCGGCATCGGCGGCGGCGGCTTCATGGTGATCTACCTGGCCAAGGACAAGCGCGTGATCACGATCGACCACCGCGAAATGGCGCCGGCCGCCTTCACGCCCGCGGTCTTCCTCGACAACGGCAAGGAGATCGACTTCGAAAAAGCAGTCGCGAGCGGCGCCGCGGTCGGCGTGCCGGGCACCGTGCGCGGCTGGCACGAGGCGCTGGAACGCTACGGCACCATGCAGTTCAAGCAGGTGCTGGCGCCGGCGATCGACGTGGCCACCAAGGGCTTCACGGTCAATGAAACTTTCTCTCATTTAACGCGCGAAAATGAAAGAAAATTTCAGCAGTTTTCGACCACCAGCGCCCTCTACCTCCGCAACGGCAAGGCGGTCACGCCCGGCACCCAGCTGCGCAATCCGGACATGGCCAAGGCCTACCGCGAGATCGCCGCGCGCGGCTACAAGGCGTTCTACGAGGGTCCGATGGCGCGCGCCATCGTCGGCGCGGTCAACCAGCCGCCGGTGACCAAGAGCGCCAGCGTGCGCCCGGGCCGCATGACGCTGGCCGACCTGGCCAACTACGAGGCGCGCATCCGCCAGCCGGTGGTCAGCAGCTACCGCGGCTACGAGATCTACGGCATGCCCCTGCCGAGCAGCGGCGGCGTGGCGGTGGCCGAGGCGCTGAACATCCTGGAAGGCTATGACTTGAAGTCCATGCCGCGCGCGAACGCCGAGCACCTCTACCTGGAAGCGAGCCGGCTCGCCTTTGCCGACCGCGACGCCTATCTCGCCGATCCGGAGTACGTCGACGCCCCGGTGGCGGGCCTGCTGTCGAAGGAATTCGCCGCCCGGCGCCGCGCGCTGATCGACCCGCAACGCGCCGGCAGCAAGGCCGCCGCGGGCGACCCCTACCTGTTCCAGGACGACCCGAGCATTCCGCTGCGCCCGCAAGCGCCGCCGCAGCGCGCGCTGCAGAAGGAAAGCCCCCACACCACCCACCTGACGGTCTCGGACAAGGACGGCAACGTGGTCTCCTACACCTTCACCATCGAGTCCTGGGGCGGCAGCGGGATCGTGGTGCCGGGCTACGGCTTCTTGCTGAACAACGAGATGACCGACTTCGATTTTTCCGGCCCGCGTCCGAACGTGCCGGAAGCGGGCAAGCGTCCACGCAGCAGCATGGCGCCGACCATCGTGCTCAAGGACGGCAAGCCGGCCTTCACCATCGGCAGCCCGGGCGGCTCGACCATCATCACCACCGTGCTGCAGACCATCGTCAACCACGTCGACTTCGGCATGCCGATGAACGAAGCCATCGACGCGCCGCGCCTGTCCGAGCGCAACGGCGCCTCGACGTCGGTCGAGCCGGGCTTTGCCGGCAGCGCCCAGGCACGCGCCCTGGAAGCGTTCGGCCACAAGTGGGAAGCGCCGGCCGAGGAGATCGGCGCGGCGAACGCCATCGTGTTCAATCCGGACGGCACGGTGACCGCGGTCAGCGAAGGCAAGCGCCACGGCGTCGGCACCGCGCTGGTGCAGCGCCGCGGGCATTGATAGAAATGTAGGGTGGGTTCTCGAACCCACCTTCATGGCACGTGCGCAGAGGCGAATCTTGCCACATGGCGGCGTCCAGGCGCGGTGGGTTCGAGAACCCACCCTACCGGCTCAGGCCAGGCGCCCGGCCGGGAAAGCATAGGGCGCGGTCTCGGCGCGCCTGAAACCGTGGACGACCAGGGCGATCGCGATGGCGATGCTGACCAGCGCCGCGCCGGCCGTCACCGGCAGGCCGATGGCGCGCTGCGCCGCCACGGCGAGGCCGAAGCTGATCCCAAGCGACAGCGCGAAGCCGCACAACAGGCGCCATCCCAGCAAGCCGCTGCGGCGAGCGTGGTCGCGCAGATTGGCGGCCACGAGCGGCAGCGCCAGGCAGCAGAGGCAGGCCTGCATGAACAGGTTCGCCGCCGAGGCGCCGGTCATCGCGCCCAAGCCCAGCACGGCTCCCGCCAGGATGCCCCACTCGAGCAACGACGCACGCAGCAGCGTCGCGGCCAGTTTGCGGTTGAAATCCGGTGCGCCGGCCGGCATCGGCGGGACCAGCCGGATCAGGGCCTGCTCGGCGGCGGTGTCCTTGAGGCGCACATTCCGCAGCTCGCTGCCGAACAGCGGCATCAGCAACAAGGGTAAGGCGAACAGCCAGCCGATCGCCGTGATCATCTCGTTCGTCTCGGCGCTGCCGAACAGGCGAAATCCAAACACCACAAGCGCCACCAGCCCCACGACGACAGCGAGCGCGATCGCGCGATTGAGCCAGTGGCTCGACGAGCCGAGCAGGTGCCCAAGCAAGCTGCCGACATCGCGCGCCTCGCAATCGCGCCGCAGCGCCCTGGCGTAGATCGAGGCAGCGACGTTGTTCTGCTTGCGCTCCTTGAACTGTCCGTCGGCCGTAAGACGTTCGATCTGCAGCTTCTGTGCCTCGCGCGCCGCATAGTGGCGCTCGCCGCCGTTCATGTACATCGCCTGCAGGGCGAACGCGCCGAACGCCAGCATCAGCAGAGTGGCGACGACGAGGCCGGTGCCGCCCTTGACCTGGTCGATCAGTCCGGGCGGCAGGCTCTTGTTGAAAACGATGAGCATCCAGGCCGCGAACTGGACCCAGGCGCCGACGCGATGACCGCTCTGCCCCAGCCCGTAGGCGGCCAGCCAGGTACCGGTACCGAGGAAGACGAGCGCCGAGGAGAGGCGCGTGTCGAGCGACATCAGCGTGGCCGCCCCGACCGCGGTCAGCCAGACCAGCATCGTCAACGCGATCAGGCGGCGCCGCAGGCGCGGCACCAGGCGCGCCGTGAAGGGCGAATTCAGCTTGACCGCGCCGGGAACGAAATACAGCATCCAGCCGCCCATCAGCCCGCCGAGGGCGACGCGCAGCATGAGGCCGGCCGTGAGCGCCAGGTCCCCTTCTTTCATCTGGGCCAGCGCCCCGACCAGGAGGGTGCCGAGGGCGGTCAGTCCCAGCACGATCGCGCTGGCACGTGGATGGCGGGTGCTGAGCGCCATGCGCCACAGCAGCCAGTAGTCCTTCAGCGCCGCGCTCATTGCGTCACCTCGATGAACAGGTCTTCCAGGCTGAGCGGCTCGACGCGCACGCCGGGCTGCGCGCGCAGGGTGTCGGCGGCGGCGCCATGGGTGACCACGCTGACCGTACCGTCGGCCGCGCGCTGGCGCCGCAGTTCTCCCGCCAGCGGTTTACCGTCGAGCAGCGCCGCCGGCCCGACGACG
>DNCF01000308.1 GCA_003484545.1 Massilia sp.
TTTTTTTTTTTTTTAAAAACAAAAAAAAAATCTCTTAAAAAAAACCGAGGGTGATTGTGTGGATAAATGTCGGTCTTGTAAAGAATAATGAGCGTCGGGCAAGGTAAATACGCGCACATCGCGCGCGTCGTTTGCCGGTAGCCGGGCGCCGTGAAAACGGGGACTCCATTGAGCATTTCAAGCATGACAGGTTATGCGGTTGCCACCAGCGAAGGCGCTGCCGGCACCCTCACGATCGAAATCAAGAGCGTCAATTCGCGCTTCCTCGATCTTCAGTTCCGCATCAACGACGAGCTGCGCGCGCTGGAACCGGACCTGCGCGCCGCGATCATGGCCGCCATCACCCGCGGCAAGGTCGAAGCCCGACTGTCCTTCGGCCGCAAGGCCAGCGGCGGCACCCAGGCGCTGAACCAGGAACTGCTGGCCGACCTGGCGCGGCTGCAGGGCGAGGTCACCCGCCACTTCGCTCAAGCTTCCCCGATGTCGGTCGCGGAACTGCTGCGCTGGCCCGGCGTGATCGAGGAGTCGCACGTCGGCCAGGAGTCGCTGCAGGCGGACGTGGCCGCCCTCACCGCGAAGACGATCGCCGCTTTCGTCGAGAGCCGCAAGCGCGAAGGCGCGGCGCTGGAAGCCATGCTGGTCTCGCGCATCGACGCGATGGAAGCGATCGTCAGGCGCATCACCCCCTTGATCCCGCAGGTGATTTCGCAATTCCAGCAAAAGGCGGTCGAGCGCATGCAGGACGCGCTGGGGCTGGCCGGTCACGGCAACCCGTCGACCCTGACGCGCCAGGAAGTGTTCGAACGCATCCGCCAGGAAGTGACGCTGTACGGCATCCGCATCGACGTCTCGGAAGAGCTGTCGCGCCTGTCGGCCCACCTGAACGAAACCCGCCACATCCTGAAAAAGGGCGGCCAGGTCGGCAAGCGCCTCGACTTCATGATGCAGGAGCTGAACCGCGAAGCGAACACGCTCGGCGCCAAGGCCTCGGTCAAGGAGCTGGCGGACGCGTCGATGGAGCTGAAGCTCCTGATCGAGCAGATGCGCGAGCAGGTGCAGAACCTGGAGTAAGTACAATTTAATATGCGATGCGGGTTCGCTCGCACCGCTGGACGCGTGGACGGTGGAGCCGTCCGCCTTACGGGTAAATCGGATACGTTTCCGTCAAACCCGTAGGGTGGACGGCTTTGCCGTCCACGCGTTCAGCTATATCATGAACAATCGCGGCAAACAACGCCGCCATCAAGAACACAGAATCAAAGGAACACACCATGCTCACCACCGCATTCTCCGGCAGCCTGTTCGTCGTCGCCGCGCCGTCCGGCGCCGGCAAGTCGACCTTGGTCAACGCGCTGCTGGCGCAGGAGCCGGGCATCCAGCTGTCGATCTCGACCACCACGCGTCCACCGCGCCCGGGCGAGCAGGACGGCGTGCACTACCACTTCACCACCGCCGAGGATTTCGAGAGGCGCGCCGAGCGTGGCGAATTCCTCGAATGGGCCGAGGTGCACGGCAATTACTACGGCACCAGCCGCCTGAGCGTGGAAGAAAAGATGAAAAGCGGCACCGACATCCTGCTGGAAATCGACTGGCAGGGCGCGCGCCAGGTCAAGAAGCAGTTCCCGGACGCGGCCGGCATCTTCATCCTGCCGCCGTCGATCGCGGCGCTGGAAGAGCGCCTGCACAAGCGCGGCACCGACGAACCGCACATCATCACGCGGCGCCTGCTGGCCGCCGGGGGCGAGATCGCTCACGCTCCCGAGTTCGAATATGCTATCATCAACGAAGAGTTCAACGTCGCCCTGGCCGAGCTGCGGGCGATTGTCCAAGCGACACGTTGCCGCTTCGCCCAACAGGCCGCCCGCAACGCCTCGCTGTTTGCCCAGCTGGGTATCCACGCACTGCAACAATCGTAATGTCTGCGGCGTCGTTCGCGCCGCCGCACTTCTATCTATTTGGAGTCCACCATGGCCCGCATCACCATCGAAGATTGCCTGAAAAACGTCCCGAACCGCTTCCAGCTGACCCTGGCCGCCACCTATCGCGCGCGCCAGTTGCTGCAGGGCCACACCCCGAAGGTCGAAGCCAAGGACAAGCCGACCGTCGTCGCGCTGCGCGAAATCGCTGCCGGTAAAGTCGGCCTGGAAATGCTGAAAAAGGTGCCGATGTAAGGACGGGGCAAGGCCTGCCGGGTCTGCTCAAGAACGCACTCGAAATCGTCGGCCCGTAATTCTGTTATTCTGTCACCACACTGCGGCTGATCGACATAGCGTATGAACCTGTCTACCCCGGATTCGACTCATTCAGGCAATCCCCCCGCCCGGGCCAAGCGCCCGGGCAAGCCGCAAGAAACCGCCGAGCCCACGGCCATCGGCGTTGCATCGGTCACGCAGCTGGTCGATAAACTCTCCGAATACCTCACCCCCGTCGAGCTGAAGAAAGTCAAGGAAGCCTACCGCTTCTCGGACGAGATGCACCTCGGCCAGGTGCGCAAGTCGGGCGAACCCTATATCTCGCACCCGATCGCGGTGGCTGAGATCTGCGCCGAGTGGAAGCTCGATGCCCAGGCCATCATGGCCGCCCTGCTGCACGACGTCATCGAAGACCAGGACGTCAAGAAGGAAGAACTGATCGAGCGCTTCGGCCCGCAGGTCGCGAACCTGGTCGACGGCTTGTCCAAGCTGGAAAAGATCGAGTTCCAGAGCCTGGTCGAGGCGCAGGCGGAAAACTTCCGCAAGATGCTGCTGGCGATGGCGTCCGACGTGCGCGTGATCCTCATCAAGCTGGCCGACCGCCTGCACAACATGCGCACGCTCGGCGTGATGGTCCCGGCCAAGAAGCGCCGCATCGCCGGCGAGACGATGGAAGTCTACGTCCCGATCGCGCACCGCCTCGGCCTGAACAACATCTACCGCGAGCTGCAGGACCTGGCCTTCTCGCACCTCTACCCGCTGCGCTACCGCACGCTGTCGAAGGCGGTCAAGGCGGCGCGCGGCAACCGGCGCGAGGTGGTCAAGAAGATCCTCGAGGCGGTCAAGCAGACGCTGGCCATGGCCGGCATCCACGCCGAGGTCTACGGCCGCGAGAAGACCCTGTTCGGCATCTATAAGAAGATGCGCAACAAGCACCTGTCGTTCTCGCAGGTGCTCGACGTGTATGGCTTTCGCGTCGTGGTCGACAGCATCCCGAACTGTTACGTGGCGCTCGGCACCCTGCACGGGCTGTACAAGCCGATGCCCGGCAAGTTCAAGGACTACATCGCGATCCGCAAGATCAACGGCTACCAGTCGCTGCATACCACCCTGATCGGCCCCTACGGCACCCCGGTCGAATTCCAGATCCGCACCCAGGACATGCACCGCACCGCGGAGAGCGGCGTGGCGGCGCACTGGCTGTACAAGACCGGCGACCAGAACATGTCGGACCTGCAGCAGCGCACCCACGCCTGGCTGCAGTCGCTGCTCGACATCCAGCAGCAGACCGGCGACTCGGCCGAGTTCCTCGAGCACGTGAAGGTCGACCTGTTCCCGGATTCGGTCTACGTGTTCACGCCGAAGTCGAAGATCATCGCCCTGCCGCGCGGCGCCACGGCGCTCGACTTCGCCTACTCGATCCACACCGGCATCGGCGACCACTGCGTGGCGGTCAAGATCAACAACGAGACCCAGCCGCTGCGCACCGAGCTGCACAATGGCGACATCGTCGAGATCGTCACCGACCCGAACTCGCGCCCGAGCCCGACCTGGCTCAACTACGTCCGTACCGGCAAGGCGCGCTCGGCGATCCGCCACCACCTGCGCACGGTGAACGTCAACGAATCGGTCGAGCTGGGCCAGGAACTGCTGGCCCAGGCGCTGGCCGCGCGCGGCATCCAGCCCGAGCTGCCGGCCGCCACCATCGACAAGGTGCTGGCCGAATCCTCGGCCAAGTCGATGGAGGAGCTGTACGCCGACATCGGCATCGGCAAGCGCATGCCGGCGCTGGTGGCGCGCCATATCTTCGGCCTGATGGAAGGCGAAACCGACGTGCTGCCGTCGAGCGCGCCGCTGGCCGGCGACATCGACCCGGTCACGATCTACGGCAGCGAAGGCGTGTCGGTCCAGCTGGCGCCCTGCTGCCTGCCGATCCCGGGCGACCAGATCGTCGGCCAGCTGCGCCGCGACCAGGGCCTGGTGGTACACACGGCCGACTGCCTGCCGGCCAAGCGCCTGCGCGCCAAGGAGCCGGACCGCTGGATCGCCGTGCAATGGGGCGAGGAGCTGAACCGCCGCTTCGACTGCCGCATCCGCCTCCTGATCAACAACGAGAAAGGCATCCTCGCGCGCGTGGCGGCCGAGATCGGCGAATCGGACGGCAACATCACCTACGTCGGCATGGACGAGGACGACGAAAACATGATGACCCAGCTGCGCTTCACGATCCAGGTGAAGGACCGGGTGCACCTGGCGCACCTGATCCGCAATTTGCGGCGCGTGGCGGGCGTCAACCGCGTCGAGCGCGAGCGGGCCTGAGACCGCAAGCCAAAGGACGAACAGCCCACCTCGCGTGGGCTGTTTTTTTTGGGGCCGGCGCCACCACGGCGCGGCGAACAGGCCCGGCGCCGCGCACCCGCCCTGCATGGCGCGCACATCCAATCGTGCCCGGCACCCGCATGCCCGAGTGGTAAACTTGACAAGACAGAGGAAGAAGAACCGCGCGGGCGGTTCCACGGCCGCCGCTCCGGCGCGGCCCGGCCTGTACCTGAACGCCCTCGCGCATGCCGCTTCCCTGCACGCCCGCCCGGCCTCGGGTGGCCATGTCAACAGGCTCGGCAGCGCCCCGCCCAGCCCGGTCCACAGGGCCGCGAAGGAAAGTAAATCGATGACCGACCCAGTGATGAAGGACGCTGCCAGCCCCGCCCCCCGGCCGCGCATGCAAGTCAACCCGCCCGTGTTTTTCATCTCGGCGGCGCTCATCCTGGCCTTCGCGCTGTTCGGCGCACTGTTCCCGGAGCGCGCCGGCCGCCTGTTCGCCATGATCCAGGACGGCATCGTGCGCGATTTCGGCTGGTTCTACATCGTGGCCGTCGCCCTCTTCCTGATCTTCGTGCTGTTCCTGATGATGAGCCGCTACGGCGACGTCAAGCTCGGGCCGGACGACAGCGAGCCCGATTACAGCTACCTGTCCTGGTTCGCCATGCTGTTCAGCGCCGGCATGGGCATCGGCCTGCTGTTCTTCGGCGTCGCCGAGCCGATCCAGCACTACGCCCAGCCGCCGGTGGGCGAAGGACGCACCATCGAGGCGGCGCGCGAGGCCATGGTCCTGACCTTCTTCCACTGGGGCGTGCATGCCTGGGCAATCTACATCGTCATCGGCCTGGCGCTGGCCTACTTCGCGTTCCGGCGCGGCCTGCCGCTGACCTTGCGCTCCGCCCTGTTCCCGCTGATCGGCCAGAAGATCCACGGCCCGATCGGCCACGCCATCGACATCTTCGCGGTGCTCGGCACCATGTTCGGCGTCGCCACCTCGCTCGGCTTCGGCGTGTTGCAGATCAATGCCGGCTTCGCCCACCTGTTCGGCCTGCCCGTCAACACCACGGTCCAGGTCGTGCTGATCGTGATCGTCACCGGCATGGCGACCCTGTCCGCCGGCTCCGGGCTCGACAAGGGCGTGAAGTTCCTGTCGGAGCTGAACATCGTCCTGGCGATCGTGCTCCTGTTGTTCGTGCTGGCGGTGGGATCGACCGTGTTCCTGCTGCAGGCCTTCGTGCAGAACATCGGCACCTACCTGGGCGCGGTCGTCTCGCGCACCTTCCGCATGTACGCCTACGAGCCGAATGACTGGCTGGGCAAGTGGACCCTGTTCTACTGGGGCTGGTGGATTTCCTGGTCGCCTTTCGTCGGCATGTTCATCGCGCGCATTTCGCGCGGGCGCAGCATCCGCGAATTCGTCACCGGCGTGCTGCTGGTGCCGGTGCTGTTCACCTTCCTGTGGATGACCGTGTTCGGCAATACCGCCATCGCGCTCGATTTCTCCGGCGCCGCGCCGATCGTGCAGACGGTCGTCGACGACATGCCGGTGGCGCTGTTCACAGTACTCGAGCAACTGCCGTTCTCGATGATCGCCTCCGTCCTGGCGACGGTGCTGGTGATCACCTTCTTCGTCACCTCGGCCGATTCGGGGGCGCTGGTGATCGACATGATCACCTCCGGCGCGGCGCCGAATCCGCCGGTCTGGCAGCGCATCTTCTGGGCCGTCTGCGCCGGCGTGGTCGGCGCCGTGCTGCTCGTGGCCGGGGGCCTGGAAGCGCTCCAGACCGCCGCGCTCGCCAGCGCCCTGCCGTTCGCCGTGATCATGCTGTTCATCTGCTACGGGCTGCTGCGCGCCCTGCAGACGGAACCGAAGGGTTCGTCGATGGACCTGTCGATCGCCGCGAATGCCCCGCCGGATACCGACGGCCTGAGCTGGCAGCAGCGCCTGGCCAGCATCACCCACTTCTATAGCAAGGCGGAGATCACGGCGTTCATGGACGACACCGCGCGTCCCGCGCTGGAAGCGGTCGCCAGCCAGTTCCGCGAGACCGGCCTGGCGCCGGAACTGACGCAAACCGATGACCGGCTCGACCTGACCGTGCCGCACGGCGACCGGGGCGCGTTCCGCTACACGATCCGCGCACGCAGCTTCCGCGCCCCCAGCTTCGCCTGGGCCGAAAGCACGGGCCCGCATCCGGACACCCGGCACTACCGCACGATGGCGCACAGTTCCGAAGGCGACCAGCAGCACGACGTGAGCGGCTATACGCGCGACCAGCTGATCAACGACCTGGTGAAACGCTACGCCCGCTTCCGTCACGTGCGGCGCATCACCTGAACTCCGGCCCGGCCGGTGCCGCTGGCCGAATGCCTGTTCGCTGCCATGAGCCGGTCTCCGCCTGCCCGTGCAGCGCCGATTTCGGACGGGCTTATCCGGACTGGCGTTCGAACAGGTCGCGCTCGCGCCAGCGCGCGGCGTACTCCTCGGCCAGTTCGGCCTCGCCGCGCTCGACCAGGAAGGCATGGGCGCGCTCGCAGGCCGCCTTGGTCGCATCGGGATCGAGCGCCATCGCCCGGCCCAGCGCCGCCAGCCCATCCCGTTCGCCCTTGTCGAGGCGCGCCAGGCCTTCCAGGTAATGTCCCACGGCGTGCTCGGGATGCGCGGCGGTGAAGGCGGCCAGGGGCGCGCGCAGGTCGTTGCCGGGCTCGAGGAACAGCGCAAGGCGCAGCAGTTCGAGCTGCTGTTCGGTATCCGGCGCTTCCAGCGCGCGCAGCTCG
>DNCF01000309.1 GCA_003484545.1 Massilia sp.
ATTTCGCCCGCCTGGGCGAGGAAGTCCGCAACGTCGTCGACGCCGGCGCCGACATCATCCACTTCGACGTGATGGACAACCATTACGTGCCGAACCTGACGATCGGCCCGCTGGTCTGCCAGGCGATCCGCCCGCACGTGCAGGTGCCGATCGACGTGCACCTGATGGTGAAGCCGGTCGACCGCATCATCCCCGACTTCGCGAAAGCCGGCGCCAACATCATCACCTTCCACCCGGAAGCGTCGGAACACATCGACCGCACCCTGCAGCTGATCCGCGACCACGGCTGCAAGGCCGGCCTGGTGTTCAACCCGGCCACGCCGATGCACTACCTGGAGCACGTGATGGACAAGATCGACATGATCCTCATCATGTCGGTGAACCCGGGCTTCGGCGGCCAGTCCTTCATTCCGGAAGCGCTGAAGAAGATCGCGATCGCGCGCCGCATGATCGACGAATCGGGCCGCGACATCATGCTCGAGGTCGATGGCGGCATCAAGGCCGAGAACATCGCCGCCGCCGCCGCTGCGGGTGCCGACACCTTCGTCGCCGGCTCGGCCATCTTCGGCAAGCCGGACTACAAGGCCGTGATCGACGCCATGCGCGCCGAACTGGCCACGGTCGGGAAGTAAGCGTGCAGCCCGGCGCCGCAGTCATCAAGGCTGCCATCATCGACCTGGACGGCACCATGCTCGACACGGTGCCGGATTTCGAACTGGCCCTGAACGCCATGCGCGCCGAGTTCCGCCTGGCGCCGATCACGCAGGATGTGATCAAGCCGATGGTCGGCAAGGGTTCGGAAAAACTGATCCGCGACGTGCTGTCGCTCGACTTCGACCCGGACCGCGTCGAGTCCGTGTATGACGAGGCCATGGCCGCCTACCAGCGTCACTACCTCGCCATCAACGGCGAAAAGAGCGTGCTGTTCGACGGCGTCATCGAAGGCCTGCAAGCCTTGCGCGAGCTGGGCCTGCGCCTGGCCTGCGTGACCAACAAGCCGATCTCCTTCACCACGCCGCTGCTGGCGCAAAAGGGACTGGCGCCCTTTTTCGAGCTGGTCTACGGCGGCGATTCGCTGCCGAGGAAGAAGCCCGATCCGCTGCCGCTGCTGCAGGTCTGCAGCGACTTCGACCTGGCGCCGCAGCAGGTGGTGGCGATCGGCGACTCCTCGAACGACGCCGAAGCGGCGCGCGCCGCGCGTTGCTATGTGCTCACAGTGCCATATGGATATAACCACGGAAGGCCTGTGCAAGAGATCGATTCCGATGGTATAGTTAATTCGCTACTCGATGCGGCGAACCTGATTCGTGCGCATAACGGCGCTTAATTCAGCTTAAAACGCTCACTTATCTATACATGTTCTTCACCAAAAAACACACTGTCAACCAGACCGGCGCCCTTGAGGCCTGGCTGTGGCGACGCTGGCAATCCTGGGCTAACTAACCCGTATTGATTGCTGCCGGCGGCATTCGCGCATCCGGCAGGTTTTTTGGAACACCAACGCCGTCCTCCCCTACCTCGATAGCTGGCGGCCCGGAGAAGAACATGACCGAACTCGAATTCAAATCGCTGGCCAACCAGGGCTACAACCGCATCCCGCTGATCGCCGAGGCATTCGCCGATCTCGAGACGCCGCTGTCGCTCTACCTGAAGCTGGCCCAGTCGCAAGACACCGGCAAGAACACTTTCCTGCTCGAGTCGGTCGTCGGCGGCGAGCGCTTCGGCCGCTATTCCTTCATCGGCCTGCCGGCGAAGACCTTGCTGCGCAACAGCGGCAACCTGACTGAAGTCGTCACCAACGGCAAGGTGGTCGAAACCCACGAGGGCAACCCGCTCGAATTCATCGACGCTTTCCAGGCGCGCTTCAAGGTCGCGCTGCGCCCGGGCATGCCGCGCTTCTGCGGCGGCCTGGCCGGCTACTTCGGCTACGACACGGTGCGCCACATCGAGCGCAAGCTGGCCGGCCAGGCGCCGAAGGACGACCTCGGCCTGCCCGACATCCAGCTGCTGGTGACCGAGGAACTGGCCGTCATCGACAACCTCTCGGGCAAGCTCTACCTGATCGTCTACGCCGATCCGTCGCAGCCGGAAGCCTTCGCCAAAGCGCGCCAGCGCCTGAAAGAGCTGCGCGTCATGCTGCGCCGGAGCGTCGACGTGCCGGTCACCACCGGCTCGGTGCGTACCGAAGCCGTGCGCGACTTCAGCAAGGAAGACTACCTGGCGGCGGTGGCCAGGGCCCACGAATACGTGATGGCCGGCGACCTGATGCAGGTGCAGATCGGCCAGCGCATCCGCAAGCCTTACGTCGATTCGCCGCTGTCGCTGTACCGTTCGCTGCGCTCGCTGAACCCGTCGCCCTACATGTACTACTACAACTTCGGCGACATGCAGATCGTGGGCGCCTCGCCGGAGATCCTGGTCAGGAACGAGACTTCGCCCGCAGGCGAACGCAAGGTCACGCTGCGCCCGATCGCCGGCACCCGCCCGCGCGGCGCGACGCCGGAACGCGACGCCGAACTGGCGGTCGAACTGCTTGGCGACCCGAAGGAGATCGCCGAACACGTGATGCTGATCGACCTGGCGCGCAACGACATCGGCCGCATCGCCGAGACCGGCAGCGTGAAGGTGACGGACCGCATGGTCATCGAAAAATACTCGCACGTGCAGCACATCGTCTCGAATGTCGAAGGCAGGCTCAAGGAAGGCATGTCCAACCTCGACGTGCTGCGCGCCACCTTCCCGGCCGGCACCCTCACCGGCGCCCCCAAGGTGCGTGCGATGGAAATCATCGACGAACTCGAGCCGGTCAAGCGCGGCATCTACGGCGGCGCCTGCGGTTACCTGTCGTTCGGCGGCGAGATGGACGTGGCGATCGCCATCCGCACCGGCGTGATCAAGGACGGCAACCTCTACGTACAGGCCGCGGCCGGCATCGTGGCCGATTCCATCCCAGAGATGGAATGGCAGGAAACCGAAAACAAGGCGCGCGCCGTGCTGCGCGCGGCCGAACAGGTCCAGGACGGACTGGATGGGGAGTTCTGACATGCTGCTCATGATCGACAACTACGATTCCTTCACCTACAACATCGTCCAGTACTTCGGCGAGCTGGGTGAAGAGGTGCGCACCGTGCGCAACGACGAAATCACGATCGAAGAGATCGCGCGCCTGAACCCGGACCGCATCTGCATCTCGCCGGGGCCGAAGGCCCCAAGCGATGCGGGCGTGTCGGTGGACGTGATCAAGCATTTCAAGGGCAAGCTGCCCATCCTCGGCGTGTGCCTGGGCCACCAGGCCATCGGCGAAGCCTTCGGCGGCAGGATCATCCGCGCCAAGCAGGTCATGCACGGCAAGACCTCGCTCATCGCCCATACCGGCGTGGGCGTGTTCAAGGGCATTCCCAGCCCGTTCACCGTGATCCGCTACCACTCGCTGGCGATCGAGCGCGCCACGCTGCCCGACTGCCTGGAAGTGACGGCCTGGACCGACGACGGCGAGATCATGGGCGTGCGCCACAAGGAATACGACATCGAGGGCGTGCAGTTCCACCCAGAGTCGATCCTGTCCGAGTACGGCCACGCGCTGCTGAAGAACTTCCTCGAGCGCTAAGCGCCCCTTTTCCGCGCCCGCGTCTCCCGGCGCGGCGCTCACACATTTCAGGAACGTCCCATGCCGATCACACCACAAGAGGCGCTGCTGCGCTGTATCGAACACCGCGAGATCTTCCACGACGAGATGCTGCACCTGTTCCGCCAGATCATGTCGGGCGAGATGTCGCCGACCATGGTCGCGGCGCTGACCATGGGCCTGCGCGTGAAGAAGGAAACCATCGGCGAGATCACCGCCGCCGCGCAAGTGATGCGCGAGTTCTCGACCAAGGTGCCGATGGCCGACACGACGAACCTGCTCGACATCGTCGGCACCGGCGGCGACGGCGCGAACACCTTCAATATCTCCAGCGCCTCGATGTTCGTGGCGGCAGCGGCCGGCGCGCGCGTGGCCAAGCACGGCGGGGGCAGCGGTTCGTCGTCCTCGGGCAGCGCCGACCTGATCGAATCGCTCGGCGCCCAGATCGACCTGAAGCCCGAGCAGATCGCCCAGTCGATCGCCCAGACCGGCATCGGCTTCATGTTCGCGCCGAACCACCACGCCGCCATGAAGCACGTGGCGCCGGTGCGCCGCGAACTCGGCGTGCGCAGCATCTTCAACATCCTCGGCCCGCTGACCAATCCGGCCGGCGCGCCGAACATCCTGATGGGCGTGTTCCACCCCGACCTGGTCGGCATCCAGGTACGCGTGCTGCAGCGCCTGGGCGCCCAGCATGCGCTGGTGGTCTGGGGCCGCGACAACATGGACGAGGTCTCGCTCGGCGCCGGCACCCTGGTCGGCGAACTGGTCAACGGCGAGATCCGCGAGTACGAGATCCATCCCGAGGACTTCGGCCTGCAGATGATCTCGAGCCGCAACCTGAAGGTGGCGAACACCGCCGAGTCTAAGACCCGCGTGATGGAAGCCCTGCGCGGCGAGCCCGGTCCGGCGCACGACATCGTGGCACTGAACGCCGGCACCGCGCTGTACGCGGCCGGCGTCGTCGCCTCGATCGAGGAAGGCCTGGCGAAGGCGCGCGCCACCATCGCCTCGGGCGCGGCCCTGGCCAAGCTCGAGCAATTCGTCACCGTCACGCGCCAGCTGGGCGCCAAGTCCTGAACCTGAGAGGAGCGGCATGTTCGGCATCCACGACCTTCCCCTGTTTGTGCTGTCCGGACTGCTGCTCAACATCCTGCCGGGCCCCGATTCGCTGCTGATCATGACCCGCAGCGCCACCCAGGGCTGGCGCGCCGGCTGCGCGGCGGCGCTCGGCATCGGCGCCGGCACCATGGTCCATATCCTGGCCGCGGCGCTGGGCATGTCGGCCCTGCTGGCCACCTCGGCCACCGCCTTCACGGTCGTGAAGCTGGTCGGCGCCGCCTATATCCTCTGGATGGCCGCCGGCCTCCTGATGAGCAAGAAGAAGAATGGTGCGGATGCGCCGGCGGCCTTGCCCGCCCTGCCCTACCGCCGCATCTTCGCCCAGGGCTTCCTTACCAATGTGCTGAACCCGAAAGTGGCGCTGTTCTTCCTCGCCTTCGTGCCGCAGTTTATCGGCGTCGACGCGCCGAACAAGGCGCTGGCCTTCGTCGTCCTGGGCGCCATCTTCAATGTCAACGGCATGCTGTGGTGCGGGGCGCTGGCCGTCACCACCGCCAAGGCAAGCGAGCGCATCAAGCTCAACCCGACGGTATCGCTGTGGCTGAACCGCGCGACCGGCGGCCTGTTCGTCTGGCTCGGCGTTAAGCTGGCCCTGTCCAAGCAAACCTAAATCACTATGTCCGACATCCTGAATAAAATCCTGGCCGTGAAGGCCGACGAAGTGGCCGCCGCGAAAAAGCACCGCGACCTGGCCAGCCTGCGCCGCGAGGTCGAGAGCGACGCCGCACTGCGCGCCGATATCCGCGGCTTCGAAGCGAGCCTGCGCAAGAACATCGCGGCGGGCCGCGCCGGCGTGATCGCCGAAGTGAAAAAGGCCTCGCCCTCGAAGGGCGTGCTGCGTCCCGACTTCCGTCCCGCGGACATCGCGCAAAGCTACGCCGCAGGCGGCGCCTCCTGCCTGTCGGTACTGACCGACGTGCAGTTCTTCCAGGGCCATGCCGACTACCTGCGCCAGGCGCGCGCCGCCTGCGAGCTGCCGGTGATCCGCAAGGACTTCATCGTCGACATGTACCAGGTGTACGAAGCGCGCGCGATGGGCGCCGACGCGATTCTCCTGATCGTCTCGGCGCTCGACCATGGCCTGATGGCCGAACTGGAAGCCTGTGCGCAGGAACTCGGCATGGACGTGCTGGTCGAAGTACATGACGGTGATGAGTTGACCGCGGCGCTGCGCTTGAAGACGCGCCTGGTCGGCATCAACAACCGCAACCTGCGCACGTTTGCGACCTCGCTCGACACGACCATCGGCCTCTTGCCGCGCATTCCGGCGGAGCGCCTGGTAGTCACCGAGTCGGGCATCGCGATGCGCGAGGACGTGGAGCGCATGCGCGCGGCAAACGTGCATGCCTTCCTGGTGGGCGAAGCCTTCATGCGCGCTTCCAGCCCGGGTGACGAACTGCGACGATTATTCGACTAACATGAAACCATCCATCCGCATCAGGGCCGCTCTCCTCCTTCTACTACTGGCAGCCCTGGGCGGATGCAGCACGGCTCCGCCCGACGCCTCCACGGACGAACGCATCGTCCCGATCGTCTCCGCCAGCCCTCCCGCCCCTACCGAAGCCCCGGTGCCGCCACCTTCGCGCACCCTCGACGCCTACAAGGTCGAAGTGGCGCAGCACGTCATGCGCCAGAACCTCGACCAGACCTTCAGCGGCCGCCTGCCGCCGATGCTGCCGGCGATCGTGGTGCTGAACATCACCGTGCGCGACGATGGGGAAGTGGAAGACGTGGAAGTACAGCGCTCGCGCAACGACAACGCCTCGCGCGTGGCCGTGGCCTCGATGCGGCGCAGCGGAAAGCTGCCGAAGCCGGCGAACCTGCTGGCGGGGAACCTGCGCCGGCTGACGTTCTCCGAGACCTTCCTGTTCGATCACCAGTATCGGTTTCAGTTGAGGAGTCTCGCCGGGCCGCAATAGCCCGACACGCTACGACACGTAGGGTGGGCACTCCGTGCCCACGCAGTACGGCGCATGCATGACGACTGCGTTGCGTCATCTTCAGAAGCTGATCTATCACCGGCCGTGCCACACGGCAGATCGACTGCGGATGAGAGCCGAATTCATCCTTGTTGAGAACGCGATTGCTCGACATATTCGTCTCAAACGGTGTCAACACGATGCACGCTTCCGCGTGGGCACGGAGTGCCCACGCCGGCCGCGCCCACCCTACGGTTGCCGCCAACAACCCCGGACGAGATTACACCGCGCTCGGCCGTGCGATCGTCCCGGCCTTGCGCACGCCGGCCACCGCCGACAGCGTGATGCCCGGCACCCGGTCGCCCTGCAGCGTCACCTCGAAGCTCATCAGCTCGTCGCGGCGGAAGGCGTGCACGGTCACCTTGTCGCCGACACGGTAGCGCGACAGCAGGGCGTCGACATTCGACGGGTTGCCGTTCACGCGCAGACCATCGATGGCGATGACGACGTCCAGCGCCGACAAGCCGGCCTGGTGGGCCGCGCCGCCCTCGTGCACCTGGGTCAGCTTGGCGCCCAGCGGGTCGCGGCCGATGCCGGCGTCCAGCGAAGGCTTGCCGCTCTTGCGCTCGTCGACCAGCTTGACGCCCAGCGGCGCGTACAGCTTGGCCAGCGGAATATCCTCGGTGCCGCGCACGTACTTGTCGAACAGGCTGCGCAGCTTGACGCCGCTGACCTCGTCGAACAGCGCCTCGACCTCGCTTTCCGTCACGCCGCGGCCAGCGCCCGCGTAGAAATCGCGGCCATAACGTTCCCACAGCGCCAGCATGACGTCGTCCAGCGAACGCTTGCCGGCGGTCTTGGCGCGGATCGTCAGATCGAAGGCCAGCGCGATCAGCGAGCCCTTGGTGTAGTAACTGATGATTGCGTTCGGCGAGTTCTCGTCCTGGCGGTAGTACTTGCTCCAGGCATCGAAACTGGAATCGGCCACGCTCTGCTTGGTGCGGCCGCTGCCGCGCAGCACGCTGCCGATGGTCTTGCCCAGCAGTTTGAAATAGGTCGGTTCGCCGATGATGCCGGCGCGCACCAGCATCAGGTCGTCGTAGTAGCTGGTGAAGCCTTCGAACAGCCACAGCAGCGGCGTGTAGTTCTCGACCTGCAGGTCGTAGGGCGCGAACACCGCCGGCTTGATGCGCTTGACGTTCCAGGTGTGGAAGTACTCGTGGCTGCACAGGCCCAGGAATTTCAGGTAGCCCTCGTTCGGTTCACCCACCTTCGGCCCGCCGATACTCGGCAGGTCGGCGCGCGCGCAGATCAGCGCGGTCGAGGCGCGGTGCTCGAGACCGCCATAGCCGTCGCCCACCGCCATCGTCATGAAGACGTAGCGGTCCATCGGCGCTTTCTTCGTGCCCGGCTCGAAGAAGGCGATCTGGGTTTCGCAGATGGCTTTCAGGTCGGCCTGCAGGCGCGCCATGTCCAGGTTCGGCACGCGGCCGGTGATGACGATGTCGTGCGGGATGCCGTGCGCCTTGAAAGTCGCCAGTGCGAAGTCGCCCATCTCGACCGGGTGGTCGATCAGCTCGTCGTAGTCGCCCGCCACGTAGGTGCCGAAGCCATAGCGCTTGGCGCCCAGTTCCTTCATCGCCGTGGCGACGCGCCAGGTCTTGGCAAGCGCATCGCCCGGCCGCTGGATGTCGACCTGGTGCGGCGTGGCCTCCTGGCCCACCACGCGCAGGAACACGCTGGTGCCGTTGAAGAAGCCGTGAGTCTGGTCCAGGTGGGCGGCGCGCACCGACAGGTCCCAGGCGTAGACCTCGTAGTGCAGGGTCAGCGGGCCGTCAACGGGCGCCGCCTGCCAGGAATGCTTGTCGAGCTTGGCCAGGGCGACGGCGGCGCCGTTCGATTCGGCGCGGATGCGCACGATGTTGCGCGCGAACTCGCGGATCATGTAGCTGCCCGGGATCCAGGCCGGCAGTGCGAACACCTGGCCTTCGGCGGCGGGCTTGGCGACCGTGACGGTGACGTTGAAGAGGTGACCCGCCAGGTCCTTGGGAACGATGGTGTACTGGATGGCGGGCTGCTTGACGTGCTGCTTTCTCTGGGCTGGTTTTTTCATGAGGACGAAAGGAAGTCTTGCCGATCGCCGTAGTGTAAACGATTCGCATCGGCGGCCACCAAATCGGGATGGGAGCGGCCCGGCGCAGCCGGACAAGCAGGCCGTGAGGTATTCCTGCGAAAAGCGATCAGTGCTTCCCTAGGGAAGCGCTGATTTAGTCGGACGGATGGGATTGGCCATGAAAAAAGCGGCCGGCAAGGCGCAAACCGCAGCCATACCGCGTGGTATGGCGAGGATTTGCAACGCAGCAGGACGTTTTTTTCAGGCCAAGACCGCCGTCATGAATAAATCAGTGCTTCCCTAGGGACGCGCTGATTTATTCGGACGGATGGGATTGGCCA
>DNCF01000305.1 GCA_003484545.1 Massilia sp.
GCCGACGGCGACCACGCCGATCGGGCCTCCCGCGGCCGCACGATCGCCTGGGCCGATGCCCGCCAGTTCACGCAGCCGGTCGATGGAATGCCCGGCCAGTTGGCCGATCGGGTGCCCCAGGTCGACCAGCTGCTTCAGCAGGCGCAGGCGGTGCACCTGCTCGGCAGAGTACAGGCGCTGCCCATGCGAGGAGCGCCGCGGGTCGGACAAGCCGTAGCGGCGCTCCCAGACGCGCAGCGTTTCGACCGGCAAGCCGGCGAGCCGGGCCGCCGCACCGCTGCGGTAGGTAATGTCGGAAAGCCCGGCATTGCGGTCAGTGGATACGAACACCTGTTCTTCGCTCATAGGATGCACTCCCAAAAAATGCGCCCCGTACTTGCCGGGGCATGACCCGATATTGAACCGTATAATTCATTTTATACCTGTTCAAACCATAGACAATACGCCGACCGCGAACTACATTGAAGGCATCGACATGCACCCTGCATGGGCATTGGCCCCGCCAAGGCCGCCGGCGCGGATAGGCGCTCGTCGGCGCCAGGCGGTACGCGGGGCCGATGCCCGCCCCTTCCGGAACCTTTGACAAGGAATATGCGATGAAAAAATTCTTGCTTGGAACTGCAATCTCGTTCGCCTTCGGCGCCGCCCAGGCCGCCGATATCGTCGACACCGCCAAGTCGGCCGGTTCGTTCAACACCCTGGTCAAGGCCGTCGAGGCGGCAGGGCTGGCCGAGACGCTCAAGGGTCCGGGCCCGTATACGGTGTTCGCGCCGAGCGACGCAGCCTTCGCCAAGGTGCCGAAGGCCAAGCTCGATGCGCTCATGAAGGACAAGGCGGCGCTGGCCAAGGTCCTGACCTACCACGTGGTGCCGGGCAAGGTCATGGCGGCCGACGTGAAGCCGGGCGAGGTCAAGACGGTGGAAGGTGGCATGCTCAAGATCAACACCAAGGGCGGCAAGGTCCTGGTTGACGGTGCCCAGGTGGTGAAGACCGACGTCAACGCCGACAACGGCGTGATCCATGTGATCGACAAGGTCATGATGCCGAAGTAAGGCATCAGGCGGGAGCCCTCCTCCCTGCCCGCCGGGTCCGCACGGACCCGGCGCTTATTCGTCCGCGCCCCGATTATCAATGCCTCATTTCGTTCAACAGAAGACACCCGAGCCCATGCCGAACCCGACCATCTTGCGCGCCGGCCTGCTTGCCCTGCTGTGCGGCACGCTCCTCGGCGCTGGCGCCGCTACCCCCGCCGCGACGCAGGACCCTGCACCGCCGCTGGCCACCATCGCCGCGCTCGACCTGCCGCGCTACATGGGCACCTGGTATGAAATCGCCAAGTATCCGAATCGCTTCCAGAAAGACTGCGCCAGCAACACGCGCGCGCAATACAGCCTGCAGCCCGGTGGTGGCGTGCAAGTCATCAACCGTTGCCGCCGCGCCGACGGCAGTCTCGACGAAGCCATCGGCAGCGCACGCCAACCCGGCGACGATACATCGCCCCGGCTCCAGGTACGCTTCGCGCCACGCTGGCTCTCCTTCCTGCCTTTTGTCTGGGGAAATTACTGGGTGGTCGATCTCGACCCGGACTACCAGCTGGCCGCGGTCAGCGAGCCGACGCGGGAATACCTGTGGATCCTGTCGCGCACCCCGACCGTACCGCCCGCAGCCTACGCCGCCCTGCTCGAGCGGCTGGCTTACCAGGGCTTCGACCTGTCCAGGCTGACGACGACACCGCAGGGGCAATAGGCGGCGCAGGCTGCCCACGCATTCCGACATGGGCCAACGCAAAAAATCCGAGCTGCCCTCAAAAGTCTGCGCCCACTGCGCGCGCCCTTTCACCTGGCGCAAGAAATGGGAGCGCGACTGGGAGCGGGTCAAGTATTGTTCCGAACGTTGCCGCCGCAGCGCCACGCCGGCGGACAAGGCTGGACCGGCTGGCTGAACGCCGCACCCGGGAATGGCGCGGCTCGATGCCCGGTTGCCGCATCGGGTAAGCAGCAAGCGCGCTCACTTTTGCTTCAACGACCGCCCTGCGCCTGCGCCATCTCCAGCGCCGGCAATGTCACCGTCAGGAACGACGACACCTGCCCGATCAGGTCGGCGGCCTGCTGGCGCATCTGCCCCATCTGCAGCATCGACAGCTCCGCCTGGCGCACCGCCTGCCCGATCAGCGTGCGGCGCTGGATCAGCGCGTCCAGCAAGGCCGGGTCCGGTGCACCGCCGGCCAGCTTCGTCACGACCGCGAGCACGGCGCCGTGCAGGCTCAGCTCCCGCGCCGACGCCTCCAGCTGGCGCAGGACGCGCTCGCTGTCCGCCATCAGCTGCAGCAGCCGTTCGCGCGCGGCGATCAAGGCCGGCACCGAGCTGGGCCTGGCGGCGAAGAAGGTCATGGACGCGGGCGGCCTGGTCTCGGACGACATCATGATCGGCCTGGTGAAGGATCGCCTGCAGGAAGCCGATTGCGCCAACGGCTACCTGTTCGACGGCTTCCCGCGCACCATCGCCCAGGCCGACGCCATGAAGGACAATGGCATCAACGTCGACTACGTGCTGGAGATCGACGTGCCCGACGAGCTGATCGTCGAGCGCATGAGCGGCCGCCGCACCCACCAGGCGTCGGGCCGCGTGTACCACACCAAGTTCAACCCGCCGAAGGTTGCCGACGTCGACGACGTCACCGGCGAGCCGCTGATCCAGCGCGACGACGACAAGGAAGAAACCGTCAAGAAGCGCCTGTCGGTCTACCACAACCAGACCGAAGTGCTGCTCGGCTACTACAACAAATGGGCCCAGTCGGGCCTGCCCGGCGCCCCGAAGTATCGCAAGATCTCGGGCGTGGGCCCGGTCGAACAGGTCAGAGACGCGGCCTTCGCCGCGCTCTCCGAGTAAGACAGAAAGCGGACGCAAGCGTCCGCTTTTTTTTGGCTTTTTTGAATCGGGATGACGCGCCGCCATCCACCGAGCGTGTAGAAAAGCCTCCAGGGCAAGGCGCACCGTCGAAGACAGTACGCTAGTACGGCGAGACGAGTGCAACGCTGCCATGGAGGTTTTTTTACACGCTCGGGCGCACCAATGGTTTGAATCAAAGGACTGCAGTACGCAGTGAGGCAGACTGCTCCGCCAAAGGGCTGGGCATTCTTTCAATGTGTGGTGTTATTTGATCAAGAACTAAGGGGACGATATGGCAGCAAACCTGATCACGTTTGCCGTGGCGTGTGGTGTCATCGCGGTCATCTATGGGCTCTGGGCGCGCGCCTGGATCCTGCGCCAGGATGCGGGCAACGCCCGCATGCAGGAAATCTCGCTCGCGATCCAGGAAGGCGCCGCCGCCTACCTGGGACGCCAGTACCGCACCATCGGCATCGTCGGCCTGGTGTTGCTCGTTGCCATCTACTTCCTCCTCGGCGCATGGACCGCCATCGGCTTCCTGGCCGGCGCGGTGCTGTCCGGCGCCTGCGGCTTCATCGGCATGAACGTCTCGGTGCGCGCCAACGTGCGCACCGCCCAGGCGGCAAGCAAGGGCATGAACGAAGCGCTCGACGTCGCCTTCAAGGGCGGCGCGATCACCGGCATGCTGGTGGTCGGCCTGGGCCTGCTCGGCGTCACCCTGTTCTACTGGGCGCTCACGTCCAACGGCGATAGCGCGCTGTCGCGCCACGACGTGATCAAGCCACTGATCGGCCTGGCCTTCGGCGCCTCGCTCATTTCCATCTTCGCGCGCCTGGGCGGCGGCATCTTCACCAAGGGCGCCGACGTCGGCGCCGACCTGGTCGGCAAAGTCGAGGCCGGCATTCCCGAGGACGATCCGCGCAACCCGGCCGTCATCGCTGACAACGTCGGCGACAACGTCGGCGATTGCGCCGGCATGGCGGCCGACCTGTTCGAGACCTACGTCGTGACCCTGATCGCCACCATGCTGCTGGGCGCGCTGATGATCGAGGCCAGCGCCGGCGACGCGGTACTGTACCCGCTGCTGCTGGGCGCCGTCTCGATCATCGGCTCGATCATCGGCTGCGCCATGGTGCGCGCCCGGCCCGGGCGCAAGATCATGTCGGCGCTGTACACCGGCCTGTGGTGGGCGGCGGGGCTGTCGCTGATCGGGTTTGCCGTCATCACCTGGATGGTCTGGGGCGACCCGGAAATGCGCGCCAGCATGCTCGGCTGCGCGATCGTCGGCATCGTGCTGACCGGGCTGATGGTCTACATCACCGAGTACTATACCGGCACCGAATTCAAGCCGGTGCGCCACATCGCTGAAGCCTCGACCACCGGCCACGGCACCAACATCATCGCCGGCCTGGGGGTGTCGATGAAGTCGACCGCCTACCCGGTGCTGGTGGTGTGCATCGCGATCCTGGTCGCCTTCCAGCTGGGCGGACTGTACGGGATCGCGGTGGCGGCCACCTCGATGCTGTCGATGGCCGGCATCATCGTCGCGCTCGACGCCTACGGGCCGATCACCGACAACGCCGGCGGCATCGCCGAGATGAGCGGCATGCCCGATGCGGTGCGCGCGATCACCGACCCGCTGGACGCGGTGGGCAACACCACGAAGGCCGTCACCAAGGGGTATGCGATCGGCTCGGCCGGCCTGGCCGCGCTGGTGCTGTTTGCCGACTATACCCACGCGCTCGATTCGGTCGGCAAGTCGATGGTGTTCGAACTGTCGAACCCGATGGTGATCGTCGGCCTGTTCATCGGCGGCCTGATTCCCTACCTGTTCGGGGCGATGGCGATGGAAGCGGTGGGGCGCGCGGCCGGCGCGGTCGTGGTCGAGGTGCGGCGCCAGTTCCGCGACATCGTCGGCATCATGGCCGGCACCGGCAAGCCCGAGTACGACAAGGCGGTCGACATGCTGACCGCCTCGGCGATCCGCGAAATGATCCTTCCCTCGCTGCTGCCGGTGGCGGTGCCGATCCTGGTGGGCATGCTGCTCGGGCCGGCGGCCCTGGGCGGCATGCTGATGGGCACCATCATCACCGGCCTGTTCGTGGCGATCTCGATGACCACCGGCGGCGGCGCCTGGGACAATGCCAAGAAATACATCGAGGACGGCAACTACGGCGGCAAGGGCTCGGAGACCCACAAGGCGGCGGTGACCGGGGACACGGTGGGCGACCCCTACAAGGACACGGCCGGCCCGGCGGTCAATCCCCTCATCAAGATCATCAACATCGTCGCGCTGCTACTGGTGCCGCTATTGCCGGCGGCCGGGTGGATGTCGGTCTCGGCGCCGCAGATCGCGGGCATGCGCGACGCCTCGCAGGGGGCCATGCACGCGCCGGCAGCCAGCACGGCGCAGCGCGCGCCGCAAGCGCGGG
>DNCF01000304.1:0-4739 GCA_003484545.1 Massilia sp.
GCGGCCCTGATCCTGTCGCCGGTTTTCAAGACCAGCGACTACATCGGCATGGTGCAGGACGTCGTGCCCGAGATCCACGACGCGAAACCATCGATGCTGAAGTCGAGCAAGCTGCCCGAACTGCGCCACGTGATCCGACTCGGCAGCGACAAGACGCCGGGCATGCTCAACTTCGCGGACCTGATGGCCGAGCCGGCGCCCGCCCAGCTCGAGCAGTTGGCCAGGCTGGAGTCCGAATTGCAGTTCGACGAGGCCGTGAACATCCAGTTCACCTCGGGCACCACCGGCTCGCCCAAGGGCGCCACGCTCACCCACCACAACATCCTGAACAACGGCTTCTTCATCGGCGAGGCGATGAAGCTGAGCGAACGCGACCGGCTGTGCATTCCGGTCCCGCTGTACCACTGCTTCGGCATGGTGCTGGGAAACCTGGCCTGCGTGACCCATGGCGCGACCATGGTGTTCCCCGGCGAAGGCTTCGAGCCGAAGTCGGTGCTCGAGACCGTGCAGGCGGAGCGCTGCACCGGGCTGCACGGCGTGCCGACCATGTTCATCGCGCTGCTCGACCATCCGGACTTTGCCGATTACGACCTGTCGACCCTGCGCACCGGCATCATGGCCGGCTCGCCCTGCCCGGCCGAGGTCATGAGCCGCGTGATCAGCCGCATGCACATGTCCGAGATCACCATCGCCTACGGCATGACCGAGACCTCGCCGGTCAGCTTCCAGAGTTCGACCGACGATCCGGTGGAGTTGCGCGTCTCGACCATCGGCCGCGTGCACCCGCACCTGGAAGTCAAGATCGTCGACGCCGACGGCTGCATCGTGCCGCGCGGCGTGAAGGGCGAACTGCTCACGCGCGGCTATTCGGTGATGCTGGGCTACTGGGGCGACGAGGAAAAGACGCGCGAGGCGATCGACCCGGCGCGCTGGATGCACACCGGCGACCTGGCCGTGATCGACGAAAACGGCTTCGCGGCGATTGTCGGCCGCGCCAAGGACATGGTGATCCGCGGCGGCGAGAACATCTATCCGCGCGAGGTCGAGGAATTCCTGTACCGGCACCCGAAGGTGCTGGACGTGCAGTGCGTCGGCGTTCCGGACCCGAAGTTCGGCGAGGAGCTGTGCGCCTGCATCATCCTGCGCCCGGGGATGGAGGCCGAGGCCGACGAGATCCGCGACTTCTGCAAGGGCCAGATCGCGCACTACAAGATCCCGCGCCACATCCGGTTCGTCACCAGCTTCCCGATGACGGTGACCGGCAAGATCCAGAAGTATCTGCTGCGCGAGCAGATGACGACCGACCTGGGGCTGGCCGGATAAGAGCGCCCAACAAAGCCGCCATGGCGGCGGTGCAGCGCCTCGCCTTGACAGTTTTGTCAGGCGCGATAAGGCTGCGACAGCGGCGTCAACCGGCGCCGCTGTCCGGCAGCGCCGCATACCAGGCGGCGTACGGCGTGTTGACGGCCATCTTGCGGTTGTAGTCGGGCGCGCCGTCCGTCCACCACACCGGGCCGCGTTCGCCCAGGGCATGCTTGGCCGCGTCGACGGCGGCACGCGCGGTCCGCTCGCCGTCCTTGTCGCCCGCCTTCAGGGCCAGGCCGACCTGGCGCCGGGCGCGCATCAGCTGGTCGACCAGCTGCTGGCGCAGATCGGGCGCGAGATGCGGATTGCTGAGCCGCCAGAGGCGGCCCCGGACGACGAAGTAGCGGCCGTCGGGGGTGCGGGGATAATGCTGGGGCGAAGTCATGCGCCGACTGTAGCGCAAGGCGCGCACGGCCGGCGCGGGCTTGTCCCCTCCAGAAGACACATTCGGCATTCCGATTTCACATGCTGGTGATCGTTGGTGAAATTCTGCAACCAGCGCGCATGGTAGGCTGGGCGCTTTTTATTTAACGCTGAGCAAGCATTGCCTCGACCGCGCCGGGCGGTATTGCTGCAGCGTGCTGACAGCACGCAGATATCACCACTACATCATGAAAACAAAAACATTGATCGCGACCGCCATCGGCGTCGCCGCCCTCGCCGGCGCCACGGCAGTTGCCATGAACTATGACAAGTGGTTCATCTTCCCGGCCTATCATGACGCCGTCGCCTCGGTCTTCAAGGATCCGGACAGCACCATGTTCCGTAACGAGAAAATGCCGAGTCCCACAGTGCTTTGCGGAGAAGTCAATTCCAAGAACGGCTATGGCGCATATGGTGGCTACAAGCGCTTCATGGCGACCAGTCAACATGCGGTATATCTCGAAAACGAAGGCCGCGTACGCGAACCGGACCGTAACCCGCAAGCGCCTGTCGCGGATACGGAAGAGATCGATCTGTTCATTGCTTCGGTCGAAGCAAAGACCGAACGCCTGAAAAGCATCAATGCAATGCATGAGGCAGGAAAGCGTCCCACACAGCGACCATTAAGCGATTCCGAAGCAATGGAAATCGCCCGTGCGCGCCTGTTCGAGCAACAGTGGACCGAGCAATGCGGCTAGATTCTTGACCGTCGGTTTCTGCTTGCCTCAAGGGCCGGACGGAAACCGGCTTTGAATGTCTGCCTGGATGCGCAATGCCTGCGGCAGGTTCGATCCCGGCAGGCTGCGCGATATGCCGGCGCGTTCTGATTCCCGCTGATTCCAGACTGTTTCGTGATGCGGCCCCCTGCTCGCCTTGCAGCGGGCCGCCGGCATCCTATTCTGATGCATGGCTTTCCGCTGCGCGAAGGAGGAATCATGCGTCTCCTCTCACTCATCATTCCGGCGAGCATGCTCTGGTCCGCCGCTACCTGCGCCCAGACGCTACCGTATCCGCGCGACACTCCGTCGCTCTCGGCCGAAGCGGTCGAGCCCCCTAACCTCCGCTGGATCAGGCCCGACGAGGCCCGGCAGATCGGCGGCGGCTATGACATGTCGAACGGCTGGACGATGGAAGTCGCAACCTTTCCCCGCTACATCGATGTGCGCATCGACGACCAGCCGCCGATCCGGCTCGTATCGGTAAGGCGCTACGAATTCGTCTCCATTGGCGGCGGCATCCGGATGGCGTTCAACCTGGGCAACTGGGGTGACGAAATGGAGTTGCGCTACGTGCCCGAACCGCCCACGGCAGGCCTGGTGGTGCTGACGGCGCGCACGGCTCAGGACTGAACAGGACGGGCGAACGATCCCGGCAGCCGGGGCTAGACGCCCTGCACGCTCAACGCCCTGACCGCCCCGCGCAGCTGCGCCTGCAGCGTCGCCCTTTGCTCCTCGTCCAGGTCCGGAAACATCTGGCGCTCGGTCGCGGCAACGTGGACGTCGCATTCGGCGAGCACGCTTTGGCCTGCCTCGGTCAGGCCGATCTGGATGATGCGCCCGTGGGTCGGGTCCGGCGTGCGCGCGATCCAGCCCTTCCCTTCCATCTGCTTGACCATTTCGTTGGCCGATTGCGGCGAGGTCATGGTGCGCATCGCGAGCTGGGCGTTCGACAGCGAGCCGTGGGCGCGGAACACGGACAAGGCCGTGTACTGCGGCACGCTCAGGCCGCAGGGCGCCAGGGCGTCGCGCAGGCGCTGCTTGAGCACGTGATCGAGACGGCCGACCAGGTAGGCCAGGCCTGTGGGGCTCGACGCTTTGGCGGGCGCCGATGGTTTTTTTGCTGTGTTCATGAAAAGCGACTTGTAAAGCGGTTCAGGTGCGTATAGTATAAGGCACATATCAGGCAGCCTGATAATATTCCAACAAACGAGGAGACATTGTATGTCCAAATACGAAGCGCGCTGGCAAACCGTCAAGGTGGACGTGGAGAACGGTATCGGCTGGATCACCCTGAACCGTCCGGAGAAGCGCAATGCGATGAGCCCCACGCTGAACCGCGAAATGATCGACGTGCTGGAGACCCTCGAGCTCGACGACGAGGCCCAGGTCATCGTCCTGACCGGCGCCGGCGAAGCCTGGACCGCAGGCATGGACCTGAAGGAATACTTCCGCGAGACCGACGGCAAGCCCGAGATCACCCAGGAACGCATCCGCCGCGACTGCTCGCAGTGGCAATGGAAGCTGCTGCGCATGTACAGCAAGGCGACCATCGCCATGGTCAACGGCTGGTGCTTCGGCGGCGCGTTCTCGCCGCTGGTGGCCTGCGACCTGGCGATCGCCGCCGACGACGCCGTGTTCGGCCTGTCCGAAGTGAACTGGGGTATCCCGCCGGGCAACCTGGTCAGCAAGGCCGTGGCCGACACCATGGGTCACCGCAACGCCCTGCACTACATCATGACCGGCGACACCTTCACCGGCAAGGAAGCGGCCGCCATGGGCCTGGTCAACAAGAGCGTGCCGAAAGAGGAACTGCGCAATGCCGTGATCGAGCTGGCGAACAAACTGCTGGAAAAGAACCCGGTGGTGCTGCGCTATGCCAAGATCGGCTTCAAGCGCGCCCGCGAACTGACCTGGGAGCAAGGCGAAGATTACCTCTACGCCAAGACCGACCAGTCGAACTACCGCGATCCCGAAAAGGGCCGCAAGGAAGGCTTGAAGCAGTTCCTGGACGATAAGACCATCAAGCCGGGCCTGCAGACTTATAAACGGGCGTAATAGATAAAGCCCCATATTTAGAAAAAAACAATAATAATGGCGGCGGCCCATGCATTGCATGAGGCCGCCTTCTGGAGCGCCTAAGAATAGCTTCAGGGCAAGGAGTACGGCCACCCGGCGCAGCGTCGAAGACAGTACGCGTGTACGGCAAGACGATGCAACGCAGCCATGGAGCTT
>DNCF01000304.1:4921-5073 GCA_003484545.1 Massilia sp.
CAACGCAGCCATGGAGCTTTTCTTAGGCGCTCTTAATCCAGATAACAGAGGAGACCTCTGATGTTCCAGACCGATCTGCTGATCAACGGGGAAGTCCGCCCCGCATCCAACGGCGCGACCTTCGAGCGCCGCAATCCCGCCACCGGCGAAGT
>DNCF01000187.1:0-5628 GCA_003484545.1 Massilia sp.
GCCAGCGGCGGGGCGAAACGGCGGAAAGCGCCTGCACAGCGCCGCGCCACGCCCTTGATCAGTGTCTCCAGCATTGTTCTCTTCTTTATACGTCCATGCCGATTATGCGCCGTGGGTAGAACGCTTTCAATGCATACGGCGCCATGTCTGGTATGAGACTGTCGCATCGCTGCGTCCATACGGCGGCCGCCGGCGCCTCAGGCGATCGCCATGGCGGCGTTCAGGGCCGCCACGTCGGCTTCGGCTTCGAGACGCATGAAGCGCTCCATCAGGCGGGCAGCCTGGGGCCGCGCCATGCCGGCGGCATCGAGGCATTCGAAGACCTTGGCCTTGTATTCGTCCGCCGTCATCGGATTCTTCGGGTCGCCCTTGGCGTAGCGCACCGTCGCCGCGTGCGTGGCGCCGGCGCGCGTGAGGATCTCGAGGCGCACGAAACCGGGGCCGCCGTCCGGGCGCACCAGGCTCTTGTCCTCGATCGTCGTCATGCGCGCGGCCAGCGCCCGCAGGTCGGCCCTGCGCAAGGCCTGTTCGCTGAAATGGCGCAGGCCCACGGCGCGGTCCTGGAGCGCCGCGGCCACCATCCAGGGGTTGCTGAACTGGGCCTCGACGACGGTTGCCGGCTTGCGCTTTTTCTCGATCGGCAGGCCGAGCAGCATCATCTCGGCCGGCGGGCTGTAGATCTTCACCGCCTCGACGTGCTCCGGCCGGATGCCGTGGCGCGCCGACAGCTGCAGGGCGGCGTCGATGGCCACGTGTCCGCCGCGGCAGCTCGGATAGGGTTTCGGGGCGATGCCGGTGCCGGCGAACTGGCTGCCGAGGCCGCCGAGCAGGGCTTCGCGGTCGACCTTGCCGCCGTGGTATTGCCGGAACAGGCCCTTGACGCCGTCCAGCGCGTGCGGCGAGCAGATCGGAAGAGCNNCGCGCCAGGCGCGCCGACAGGATGCCGCCGGCCGCCGCGAAACCGGCCCCGAAGCGCTTGCCATGGGTGCCGTCGACGCTCGCCTGGGCATTGCCCGACAACTGGTGGTAGGCCAGGCCAACGGCGGAGACCATTTGCTCGCGATTCAGGCCCAGCAGGCGCCCGGCCACCATGGTCGCGGCCAGGAAGCCGTACATCGGGGTCGGGTCCCAGCCGACGATGAAGGGCGACACCCCGGGCGAGCCGGCGCGCGACAGGCGGCAGGCGATGTCGGTGCCGACCGCCACCGCCGCGATCAGCTCCTTGCCGCTGACTTTCCCGGCCAGGTCGGCCACCGCCAGCGCCACCGGCACGGTCACGCAGGAAGCGTGCATCAGCGACGGCTCGTAGGTGTCGTCGTATTCCAGCGCCGCCGCCATCGAGGCATTCAGCCGCGCCGCCTTTTCCACCGGCAGGCGCACGCCGGTGCCCAGCACCAGGCTTTCCGGCTTGCCGCCGGTGTCGACGCTCCAGGCATGCAGCTGGCGGATGCCGTCGGCCCGCAGCGCCGGCAGCGCCACCGCGACCGTGTCGAGGATCTGGGTACGGGTAGCCGCCGCCACCTCCGGCGGCAGGTCCTCGTAGCGCGTGTTCAGGCAGTAGTCGGCCAGGGCGAGGATGGCGTCGGGCGCCGGCGCGGCCCTGGCTCCATCCTGGGCCATGGCCCAGGAGGGGGCCAGGCTGGTTCCCGTGAAGGCCGCGCCGGTACCGATCAGGGCCGACAGTTGTACGAAGCGTCTACGGTTGGTCGTCATGATGCCCTCCCCTTTCAGTCGCGCCGGCTGTCGCGCAGCATGATCCAGATCAGGCCGGCCCAGGAGCCGGCAAACGCGACCAGGTCGTAGTTCCGGATCGGCCGGAAGGTGGTGTAGAACAGGCCCGTCGAGCCGATGTAGGCTGCCGCCGTCAGGCCGGCGCAGGCGGCCACTGCGATCCATTTGCTCTTGTCCATCAGTTCACCTCGCTCTTGTAGGAATTGACGCGTGCGTTCGGCTGTTCCAGGCTGCGCCCGCCGACGATCGGCTTGTAGGCCTGCTGCCCGTCCCACAGCCAGAGCGGCTCGAGTTTCGGTTTCAGCACCGCCCAGATCCAGCCGCTGTAGGCCAGCAGCAGCACGCCGTTCATGAACAGCTCCTGCGGGCCGGTGAACAGCTGGCGCGGCGTGGCGACGATGAAGGTGTTGAGCCAGAAGATGTTCACCGTGGCCGGGAATTCGAGGATCAGTCCCAGCAGCGTGAAGCGGTTAAAGAAGATCATCGCGCCGGTGACGATCTCGAGGTACTTGATCATCTGGTAGAGGTAGATGTTGGCGTTGGCCTGCACCCACTCTCCCCCGACACCCGGGATTTCCGGGACATAGCCGGTCACCGCGTAGCGGATACCGGAAAACAGCAGGTGCGCGCCGAAATACAGCCGCAGCCAGTGAACGATGTAATACCACGCGGACTTCCTGGACATCTCGTTTCCCCCTCGGTTGGAACAACGGTTCCGGATGCCGCCGCGGCACCCGGTACTGCAAGACGGTGGCGGCGTTCAAAAGCGCCAGGTCAGGCCGGTGGTGACGGCGTCGACCTTGGCGCCGGCACGCGGCATCGGGCTCTGGAACACCGGGAAGCGTGCCGCGCCGTCCTGGGTCAGGCGGGTGACGGCGGCCATCAGCATCAGCCTGCGGCTCAGCTCGTAGGTATAGGCCAGGCCGTAGTTGCGGGCGTCGCTGTCGGCCACGCCGCTGGCGTACAGGCCGTAGGTCATGCGCACCGCGCCGCGCGCCGACACCGGGATCACCGCGCCGAACAGGCGGACGGTTTCGCTGTTGGCGTTCAGGATGCCGCCGCGCGCGGCGCGCGTGGGATCGGTGCTGTCGCGCCGGATGTAGCTGAAGTAAGGCTGGACCGGACCGGCCGTGTACTTGGCGCCGAACGCGATCTCCTGGTTCGAGTCGGTGGCGCGCACCGTGCCCGTGCCCGGCGTGGCGCCGGCCTTCACGTAGAGCACGCCGAACTGCAGCGGGCCGCTGGCATAGTCCAGGTTCGCTTCCAGCAGCGAGGGCTGGGTGGCCGCGCCCTCGTCCAGGCTGTACGAGAGCTTGCCCTGGACGCCGCCGATACGCGGCGAGATGTAGCCGATCGTGTTCTCGGTGCGCCCGGTCGGATTGATCAGGAACCCGGTCGGGCGTCCCGTTCCCGAGGCCACGCCCGGCGCCGGCTGGCCCAGGGTGGTTACCACGCCCCAGGCATCCATCGCCGGCAGCAGCATCGGGTCGTAGGTCGGGAAGAAGGCGTAGGTCGGGCCTTCCTGGCGGCCGAGGCGCAGCACGCCGTAGCGCTCGTGGGCCAGTTCGGCATAGGCCTGGCGCCCGAACACGCGGTTCGGGTTGCCGTTGGTGGAACTCGAGGTGCCGGAATCGAGGTTGACGCCGGCTTCCAGGCGCGCGCCCGCGGACCAGCCGTCGCCCAGGGCTTCCTGGGCCAGGAAGCCGATGCGCGAGCCGGAACCGCCGGCATGCATGGCGGTCTTCGACTCGCCAGAGGTGCGGTAGTGGGCGATCGAGATGTCGGCCACGCCGTAGATCTTCAGGCTGCTGGCGCTTGCCGGGGCGGCCGGCGCGGTCTGGGCGATCGAGGCGGCGCAGGCGCACAGGGCGCTCATCCCGGCTGCTAACTTCTTCATGCTGTCTCCATTCTTGTGGTTGCGGCGGCGCGGGAAAGATCCTGCGCCGACTCCGGTTGCGGCCCGTCTTGGCGGACTCGATGTGCGACCGAGGTTGAAGCGAGAGATAAACTGAACTGCAAACTGAACTGCAAACTGAACTGCGAACTTGACTGCGGACCGGACTGAGAAGCCGGGTTGCCGGGTCTAGCCCGGGCGGGGCGCGAGGATCATGCGAAGGGTCTCCGTGGTTTTATTTACCAGAGTTCGGCTCTGGAAGTTATGTTCTAGAATTCTCCACACAGCTGTGAGTTAACGCAACTATTAACTGTGCATGACTGCTATACGCGTTTTGCAAGGGCGGGCTCCGGGATTGCCGGCGCCCAGCCGGACGTCGTTTACGCCGCGGCGCCGTCGCGCGTCCTGAGCATGTCGAGGGCAACGTCGACGATCATGTCTTCCTGGCCGCCGACCATGCGCCGCTTGCCCAGCTCGACCAGGATGTCGAAGGCCGGCAGGCCATACCTGGCGGCCGCCGCCTCGGTATGGCGCAGGAAGCTCGAGTAGACGCCGGCATAGCCCAGCGCCAGCGTCTCGCGGTCGACCCGCACCGGCCGCTCCTGCAGCGGGCGCACGATGTCCTCGGCGGCGTCGATCAGCTTTCTGACGTCGCAGCCGTGGCGCAGGCCCATGCGGTCGACGGCGGCGACGAAGACTTCCAGCGGCGCGTTGCCGGCGCCCGCCCCCATGCCGGTGAGGCTGGCGTCGATGCGGTCGCAGCCATGCTCCAGCGCCACGATCGAATTGGCCACGCCCAGGCTCAGGTTGTGGTGGGCATGCATGCCGGTCTGGGTCTCGGGCTTCAGGACGTCCTTGAAGGCCTTGAAGCGGGCCGCGATGTCGTACATGTTCATGGCGCCGCCCGAGTCGACCACGTACACGCATTGCGCGCCGTAGCTTTCCATCAGCTTGGCCTGGCCCGCCAAGCCCTCGGGCGTGTTCATGTGGCTCATCATCAGGAAGCCGACCGCTTCCATGCCCAGCTCGCGCGCATACTCGATGTGCTGGCGCGCGATGTCGGCCTCGGTGCAATGGGTCGCCACCCGCACGACGCGGGCGCCGGCGGCATGGGCGTTCTTCAGGTCGTGGATGGTGCCGATGCCCGGCAACAGCAGGGTCGCCACTTTCGCATGGCTGATGCTGCCGGCCACCGCCTCGATCCATTCGAGGTCGCTGTGGGCGCCGAAGCCGTAGTTGAAGCTCGAGCCCTGCAGGCCGTCGCCGTGCGCGACCTCGATCGAGTCGACCCCGGCGGCGTCGAGCGCCTGGGCGATGCGCACCGCGTCCTCGATCGAGTACTGGTGGCGCACCGCGTGCATGCCGTCGCGCAGGGTGACGTCGGAGACGTAGATGTTCTTTTCCTGGTCAAACATGGTGATCCTTCCCGGTCAGGCCGCCAGCGCGGCGTCTTGCATGGCGGCGGCGATGCGCTCGGCGGTGGCGAGCGCGGCGCTGGTCATGATGTCGAGGTTGCCGGCATAGGCCGGCAGGTAGTGGGCCGCCCCTTCCACTTCGAGGAAGATCGAGACCTTCAGTCCCGGCTGGCGCCCGATGCCCGGCAGGTTCAGGGCGCGCTCGCCCTCGAAACGCTCGAACTGCACGTCCTGCTTCAGGCGGTAGCCCGGCACGTAGGCCGCGACCTCGGCCGCCATGGCGCGCACCGAGGCGCGGATCGCCTCCTGGTCGGCATCCGGCGCGGCCAGGCAGTAGACCGTGTCGCGCATCATCAGCGGCGGCTCGGCCGGATTGAGCACGATGATGGCCTTGCCGTGGCGCGCGCCGCCGACGTCGACGATCGCCTTCGAGGTGGTCTCGGTGAATTCGTCGATGTTCGCGCGGGTGCCGGGACCGGCCGATTTGCTGGCGATCGAGGCGACGATCTCGGCGTAGTGGACCGGCGCCACGCGCGACACCGCCGCCACCATCGGGATCGTGGCCTGGCCGCCGCAGGTGACCATGTT
>DNCF01000187.1:5860-5986 GCA_003484545.1 Massilia sp.
GCCGCCGCAGGTGACCATGTTCACGTTCGGCGCATCCAGCGTGGCCTCGCCGTTCACCACCGGGACGCAGTAAGGCCCGATGGCGGCGGGCGTCAGGTCGACCATGCGCAGGCCGGGCTTCAGGCC
>DNCF01000187.1:6273-6734 GCA_003484545.1 Massilia sp.
GCGCAGGCCGGGCTTCAGGCCGCGCAGGAAGGCGTCGTTCTTCACGTGGGCGCCGGCCGAGGTGGCGTCGAAGACGATGTCGATCTCGTTGAAGCCCGGCAGGCGCGCCAGCCCTTCCACGCCTTCGTGGGTGGTCGGCACGCCCATGCGCGCGGCGCGCGCCAGGCCGTCCGAGGCCGGGTCGATGCCGACCATGGCGCCCATTTCCAGGTGCTTGCCGCCCCTGAGGATCTTGATCATCAGGTCGGTGCCGATGTTGCCCGAACCAATGATCGCGACCCGCCGTTTATTCGCTTGCTGCATCCTTGCTCTCCTTGTCAGTTCCCGAAAACCGCGCGCACCTGGCCCAGGCCCTCGATGCGTGCGGTGAATTCGTCGCCCGGCGCGACCGCGACCATCGGCCCGAGGGCGCCGGTCAGGACCACGTCGCCCGCGCGCAGCGGGGTGCCGACGCGCACCAT
>DNCF01000188.1 GCA_003484545.1 Massilia sp.
CCGCGCGCACCAGCTCCAGGCCGGCGCTTGATGACATGCGGCACAGGTGCACGCGCGCGAAGCAGCGCGGCATCGCCGTGCAGCTCCTCGGCCCACTTCAGCGTGAGCGAGAGCAGCAGCTCCAGGCCGGTCGCGCCGGGCGAGGCTTCGGCGAACGGCAGCAGCTTTTCGTCGTCGTCGACCGGGGTGTGGTCGGAGCAGACCGCGTCGATCGTGCCGTCCAGCAGGCCGGCGCGGATGGCGTCGCGGTCGCGCTGGGTGCGCAGCGGCGGCGTCAGGCGCGCGTTCGAATCGAAGAAGCCGATGTCGGCGTCGGTCATGTGCAGGTGGTGCACGCCGACGTCGCAGGTGACCGGCAGGCCCTCGGCCTTGGCCGCGCGCACCAGCTCCAGGCCGGCGCTTGATGACATGCGGCACAGGTGCACGCGCGCGCCGGTGCTGCGCACCAGTTCGAAGATCGTGTGCAGGGCGATGGTCTCGGCCATCACCGGCACGCCGGACAGGCCCAGGCGCGTCGCCAGCGGGCCACTATGGGCCACGCCGCCGCGGCCGATGTGGGGGTCCTGCGGACGCAGCCAGACCGTGTAGCCGAAGGTCTTCGCGTATTGCAGCGCGCGCAGCAGCACGTTGGTGTCGAGGATCGGCACCTCGGCCTGGGCGAAGCCGATGCAGCCGGCCTCGGTCAGTTCGGCCATCTCGGTCAGCGCCTGCCCTTTCAGGCCCATGGTCAGCGCGCCCAGCGGGTGCACGTTGGCCTGGTTCAGGTTGCGCGCGCGGTGCTTGAGCATCTCGACCAGGCCGGGTTCGTCGAGCACCGGATCGGTGTCCGGCGGGCAGACCAGGGTGGTCACGCCACCCTGGATCGCCGCCTGCATTTCCGATTCCAGCGTGGCCTTGTATTCGTAGCCCGGCTCGCGCAGGCGCGCCGACAGGTCGACCAGGCCCGGCGCCACCACGAGGCCGGTGGCGTCGATGGTGGAATCGGCGGCGAAGCCGTCCGGGGCGTTGCCGATGGCGGCGACCTTGCCGTCCGCGATGAAGAGGTCCGCGACCTTGTCGACGCCGTTTGCCGGGTCGATCAGGCGCCCGTTCTTGATATGTAGTTTCATCCGTGAGTCCCTGCCAAAATACTCATCACTGCCATGCGCACCGCGATACCGAAGGTTACCTGCGGCAGGATCACCGCCTGCTTGCCGTCGGCGACCGCCGAGTCGATTTCCACGCCGCGGTTCATCGGCCCCGGGTGCATCACGATCGCGTCCGGCTTCGCCAGCGCCAGGCGCTCGGGCGTCAGGCCGTAGCTCTTGAAGTACTCCTGCGCCGAGGGCAGCAGCGCGCCCGACATGCGCTCGTTCTGCAGGCGCAGCATGATGATCACGTCGACGTCCTTCAGGCCCTCGTCCATGTCGTTGAAGACGCGCACGCCCATGTGCTCCAGGCCGCCCGGCAGCAGGGTCTGCGGGCCGATGGCGCGCACTTCCGGCACGCCCAGGGTGGTCAGCGCATGGATGTCCGAACGCGCCACGCGGCTGTGCAGGATGTCGCCGACGATGGCCACGCGCAGGTTGGTGAAGTCCTTCTTGTAGTGCCGGATCGTGTACATGTCGAGCAGGCCCTGGGTCGGGTGCGCGTGGCGCCCGTCGCCGGCGTTGACGACGTGGATGTCCTTCTGGCCGGTCTTGTCCAGGTGCTGGGCGATCAGGTAGGGCGCGCCCGACTGCGCGTGGCGCACCACGAACATGTCGGCGTGCATGGCCGCCAGGTTGTCGATGGTGTCGAGCAGCGACTCGCCCTTGGAGGTCGACGAGGCCTGGATGTTCAGGTTGATGACGTCGGCCGACAGGCGCTTGGAGGCGATCTCGAAGGTGGTGCGGGTGCGCGTGGAGTTCTCGAAGAAGAGGTTGAACACGCTCTTGCCGCGCATGAGCGGCACCTTCTTGACTTCGCGGTCGGAGATGCCGACGAAGCTCGACGCGGTGTCGAGGATGTGGTTGATGATCGACTTCGGCAGGCCTTCGATGGTCAGCAGGTGCTGCAGTTCGCCATTCTTGTTCAGTTGCGGGTTATTGTTCAGAATCGGCATTGTCGTCTTCGATGGTAAGCGAGAGTTGGCCGGCCGCATCGCGTGCCAGCGACAGCAGCTGGTTGCCTTCCAGGGTGGTGCGCACGCCCACGAAGTCCGGCGCCACCGGCAGTTCGCGCCCGCCGCGGTCGGCCAGCGCGGCCAGCTTGATGCAGGCCGGACGGCCGTAGTCGAACAGCACGTTGATCGCGGCGCGCGTGGTGCGCCCGGTGAACAGCACGTCGTCGACCAGCAGGATGGTCGCGCCGTCGACGTTGAAGCCGATGTGGGTCGGCTTCACGTCCGGGTGCAGGCCCTTCTTGGCGTAGTCGTCGCGGTAGAACGAGACGTCGATGAAGCCCAGGCGCGCCTTCAGGTCGAGGTCCGAGGCGAGGCGCTCGGCCAGCCAGGCGCCGCCCGAATGGATGCCGACGATGGCGGCATCCGGCACGCCGGCAAGGCCCGTGCGTACCTGTTCGAGCAGGGCGCGGTACAGCGCCTCCGCATCGAAGTCGTGATTAATTGTTGGCATGATCGTCAAAGTACTGTTGCAAAATAATGGCGGCCGCCTTGGCGTCGATGCGTTCACCGCGCTTGGAGGGGATGACGGCTGAGGAATAACGTTCGTCGACCAGCTCGACGGGCAGGTTGAAACGGCCATGGAGCTGGTTGGCGAAGCGGCGCGAGCGCAGGGTCATGTCGTGCTCGGCGCCGTCGGGATGGCGCGGCTCGCCGACGACGAGGCGCGTCGGGCGCCACTCTTCGATCAGCTCGCCGATCACCCTGAAGCGCGTGGCGTTGTCGATGGCATCGATGATGGTCAGTGGTTGCGCCTGCCCGGTGAGCGTGTTGCCCATCGCGATGCCGATGCGCTTCACGCCGAAGTCGAACCCGAAAACGATGTCAACCATTGTCACGCATGGCCGGCCTCGGTGGCGAGCATCATCGGGTCGATGCCCAGCAGTTTGATGGCAGCGTTGTAGCGCTCCTCGATCGGCAGGTCGAACAGCACGTGGGCGTCGGCGCCCACGGTGAGCCAGCCGTTGCGCGAGATTTCTTCCTCGAGCTGGCCCGGGCTCCAGCCGGCGTAGCCGATGGAGACCAGCATGCGCGCGGGGCCGGCGCCGCTGGCGACCGCCTCGAGCACGTCGATCGAGGTGGTGAAGGCCACTTCGTCGGTGACGTTGAGCGAAGACGAATAGCGTCCGCCCGGGCTGTGCAGCACAAAGCCGCGGTCGTCCTGGACCGGGCCGCCGAACATGATCGGTTCGTCGACGACGGCCGAACGCAGGCCGTCGGCCAGTTTCAGGTCGATGCGGTCGAACAGCACCTCCATCGTCATGTCGGTCGGCTTGTTGATGACCACGCCGAGCACGCCTTTTTCGTTGTGCTCGCAAACGTAGACCACCGCGCCGCCGAAGATCGGATCTTCCATGGACGGCATGGCGATGAGGAAATGATTGGCTAAATTCAACCCAGATGGCGCCGGACCGATGTTTCCAAGGATTTCGCCTTGCTGCGGCAGGCCGGCCATGGGTAGAGTTTTGCCGATTTTGCTCTTCTTCATACGCTGACTCTCTCTTGGCTCACTCTCTGATTGACCACTAGTATCCAGACTACAACATTAGGCTTTTCGTTAGTTTACACTGAAACGCACAACGGGCCATCCGGCAGCGCGGTTGCGCGCGCAAGCGCACGCTTGACAGGGAACGCACCGGAGCATGGTAGCCAGTAAAATGACGCGCCGTGTTGACTGAACACACAATGATGCCGATAAGCAAGTCTCTCGTCTGGTTTCGCCGCGACCTGCGCGTGTTCGACCACGCCGCCCTGCACCACGCCCTGCGCGCATCGAGCGCCGTTTACTGTGTCTTCGTCTTCGATACCGCCATCCTGGCCGGCCTGCCGCGCGACGACCGGCGCCTGCGCTTCATCCACGCCAGCCTGCTGGAGCTCGATCTCGAACTGCGCCGGCTCGGCGGCGGCCTGATCGTGCGCCACGGCGCCGCGCGCGAACTGATCCCGGCGCTTGCGGCCGAGCTGGAGGCGGACACGGTCCACGTCAACGGCGACTACGAACCGGACGCGATCGCGCGCGATGCCGCCGTGGCCGAGGCGCTGGCGGCGGCCGGACGGACACTCCTCAGCTACAAGGACCAGGTGGTG
>DNCF01000278.1:0-2023 GCA_003484545.1 Massilia sp.
TCGCGGTTGTGCGGGCGGAACCAGGCGCTTTGCGTCAGGATCGGCTCGAGCGAGAAGGCCGAGCCGTGGTGGGCGTTGAGCTGGTCGCGGAAGTCGAGCGGCGTGAAGATGCGGCTGGTGACGAGCTGGCTGCGCAGGCCCGGCATGTAGCGCTTTTCGAGATACGCGAAGATGCGGTCGCGGTAGAGCGGTCCTTCGACCTCCCAGTCGATCGGCGCATTGCCCAGGTGGGGCACGGGCGCCAGCACGTAGTGGCTGCCGCAGCCGGGCGGCGCCAGCGTCGGGTCGGTGACGCAGGGCGCGTGCAGGTAGAGCGAGAAATCCTCGGCCAGCGTTTCGCCGTTGAAGATGTCCTTGATCAGCTCGCGGTAGCGCGGGCCGAAGCAGACCGTATGGTGCTGCAGCTGCGAATGATGGTGGTCGAGCCCGAAGTAGAGCACGAACAGCGAATTGCTGAAGCGCTTCTTGCGCAGCGCCTGGGCTTCGGCCACGCCGCGCGCGTCGTGCCCCAGCAGCTTGGCGTAGGTGTGCACCACGTCGGCGTTCGAGGCCACCGCATCGGCCGCGAACAGGCGCCCGTCTTCCAGACGCACGCCGCTGGCGCGCTCGCCCGCGGTTTCGATGCGCGCCACCGGCGCGTTCAGTTCGATATGGCCGCCGATGTCCTCGAACAGCCTGACAAGGGCCTTGACCAGCGCGCCGGTGCCGCCGCGCGGGAACCACACGCCCCAGCGCCGTTCCAATGCGTGGATGAGCGTGTAGATCGAGGACGTGGCGAACGGGTTGCCGCCCACCAGCAGCGAGTGGAAGGAAAAGGCCTGGCGCAGGTGCTCGTCCTGGATGAAACGCGAGACCATGCCGTAGACGCTGCGCCAGGCCTGCAGGCGCGCCAGTTGCGGGCCGGCCTGGATCATGTCGCGAAACGACAGGAAGGGCACGGCGCCGAGCTTGATGTAGCCTTCCTCGAACACGGCCTTCGAGTACGCCAGGAAGCGTTTGTAGCCTTCGACGTCGGCCGGGTTGCGCGCGTGGATCTGGCGGTCCAGCGCTTCCTGGTCGTTCAGGTAGTCGAAGTGGCTGCCGTCTTCCCAGCACAGGCGGTAGAAGGGCGCGACCGGCAGCATCTCGACGTAGTCCTCCATACGCTTGCCGGCCACGTCGAACAGCTCCTCGATGCAGGACGGATCGGTGATCACGGTGGGGCCGGCGTCGAACACGAAGCCCTGGTCTTCGTAGACGTAGGCGCGCCCGCCCGGCTTGTCGCGTTTCTCGAGCAGGGTGGTCTGCATGCCGCTGGCCTGCAGGCGGATGGCCAGGGCCAGGCCGCCGAATCCGGCGCCGACGACCACGGCGGTTTTGCGTTCGTTCATTCGGGTTTCCTGATCTGACGGGGGTGGATCTTGCAGGCGGCCGAAAAGGCGGCCAGCAGGGGAACGGGGGGCTTGCCGGTGAGCAGGCGCGCCTTGTCGCCCAGGCTCAGGCGGCCGGCGTAGAAATGTCCGATCAAGCCGGGCGGCAGGCGGTAGAAGCGCTGCATCACGCGCCAGCGTTTATCGGGACTGCCGGCCAGGAACAGCATGCGGTTGAGCAGGCGGAAGAAGCGCTGCTGGCGCCACTCCCTGCCCGCTTCGTCGCGGATCGCGGCGAACAGGCGCGGCGCGCTGAAATCGGAGAAGGTCGCGATGCGCTCGGCCAGGCGCACCGCGTGCGGCAGCGAGTAGCCGGTGGTCGAGTGAAACAGGCCGGCGCGCAGGCCGGCGCAGGGCTGGCCGGCCAGGTCGCGCCAGTACTCGTCGAAGTCGCCGGCCAGCACGATCGGCAGCGAGCCGTGCTCCTCGCGCAGCAGCTCGGCGATGCGCCAGCCGCGGGCCTGCGCATAGGCGGCGATGTTCGCGCGCAGGCGCTCGGGTTCCCAGGCGCCGCTGTCCACGTAATGCGTGTCCTCGATCAGCAGGGTGTGCGCGTCGAAAGGCAGCACGTAGACGAAGCGGTAGCCGCCCTGCTGGGCGACGCTGGCGTCCAT
>DNCF01000278.1:2327-2546 GCA_003484545.1 Massilia sp.
GACGCTGGCGTCCATGATGATGGGCGCGGCGAGGCCGTGCGGCGCGGCCAGGCGCACTTCCTGGCCGAGGAAGGTCTGGTAGCCGAGCGCAAGACGATCCGACGCGCGCACGCCGCGGCCATCGATCACGGCGCGCGCATGCAGGACTTCGCCGCCGGCCAGCGTGACCGTAGTCGGGCTCAAGGCCTCGATCCGTACGCCGCTGCGCAAGGAGGGGCC
>DNCF01000292.1:0-133 GCA_003484545.1 Massilia sp.
CCTCGACCCCGCTGGCGCGCCTGCCGTTCGCGCGCGGCCGCGTCGCCAAGGTGCTGAGCCTGGCCGGCGTGCGCCAGGAAGGCTTCCGCGCCGAGAAGTTCCTGGAAATCCTCGAATCGCTGCCGCGCACCGA
>DNCF01000292.1:383-18839 GCA_003484545.1 Massilia sp.
GAATCGCTGCCGCGCACCGAAGCGCTGGAAGCCGATCCGGAATGGCTGGCGCAAGTGTGCAGCTCGGTCGTGTCGCTGTACAAGCAGCCGCGCCCGAAAGTCTTCGCCCGCCGCGACGTCTACGGCCGTCACCTGAACGCCCTGGTCTACCTGCCGCGCGAGCGCTACAGCGCAGCCGTCGCCGCGTCGCTGGCCCAGGCCCTGAAGGACAGCTCGGGCGCGCATGACGTGCGCGTGCAGACCCTGGTCGCCGACGGCCCGCTGGCCCGCGTCTACCTGATCGCCCACGCCGCCCGCAATCCGCTCGACCTCGAAACCGACATCCAGCAGCCGCTGCTGGCCGTGCTGGACGGCTGGCACGACCGCTTCGCCGCCATGACCAACGGCGTCGAAGAGCACGCCCAGCGCAGCGCCCTGCGCAAGCTCGGCGCCAACCTGCCGGTCTCGTTCGTGACCGCGACCGCGCCGGAAGTCGCCTTCCGCGACCTGCAGGCCATGCTGAACATCGGCCAGCACGAGCGCGTCGCCGTGCGTATCGAGCCGGGCAGCGGCGAAGGCAACGCCGCGCGCGACGCCTCGATCCGCCTGTACTCGGGCGAGAAGGTGCCGTCGCTGTCGCGCATCCTGCCGGCCCTGCAGAACGCCGGCATCGCGGTCGACCGCGAACAGACCTGGGCGATCACGACCGCCGACGGCGTGCGCCACCACGTCACCGCGCTGGCGGTGGACGACGAGAGCGGCGACAAGCTGGTCAAGCCGGGCATCGCGCAGGTCGCCGAAGAGCTGTTCGCCGCCCTGTTCAACGACGAAGCCGAAGACGGCCGCATGAACGGCCTGACCGTCGAAGGCGGCCTGTCGATGCGCGAAGTGCAGCTGGTGCGCGCCTACATCAGCTACTGGCGCCAGCTAGGCTCGAAGTTCTCGGTGCGCTACATGGCCGAGACCCTGCGCACCCAGCCGGCCCTGGTCAAGGAATTCGTCACCGGCTTCGTCCAGCGCTTCGATCCGGCGCTGGGCGAGTCCGAGCACGCCGCCGGCAACGCCAAGCTGGCCGCACTGAAGGCCGGCCTGTCGAGCGTGAACCACGCCGACACCGAGGAAATCATGGCCGCGCTGGTCGACCTGGCCCTGGCCACCGTGCGCACCAACTACTTCCAGAACGACGGCGAGAAGATGATCTTCAAGGTCGACACCAGCAACCTGGCGCTGGCGCCGGAGCCGCGTCCGTACCGCGAGATCTACGTGTTCTCGCGCCGCTTCGAAGGCGTGCACCTGCGCGGCGGCCCGGTCGCCCGCGGCGGCCTGCGCTGGTCGGACCGCATGGAAGACTACCGCACCGAAGTGCTGGGTCTGGTGAAGGCGCAGATGGTCAAGAACGCCGTCATCGTGCCGGCCGGCTCGAAGGGCGGTTTCGTCTGCAAGCAGATGCCGAAGGACGCGCCACGCGACGTCATGGCGGCCGAGGGCGAAGCCTGCTACCGCATGTTCATCTCGAGCCTGCTGGAAGTGACCGACAACCGCGTCCAGGGCGCGATCGTGCCGCCGGAGCGCACCGTGCGCCATGACCAGGACGATCCTTACCTGGTGGTCGCCGCCGACAAGGGCACCGCGACTTTCTCCGACATCGCCAACAGCATCGCCGTGCAGCGCGGCTTCTGGCTGGGCGACGCCTTCGCCTCGGGCGGCTCGAACGGCTACGACCACAAGAAGATGGGCATCACCGCGAAGGGCGCCTTCGAAGCCGTCAAGCGCCACTTCTACGAGCTGGGCCACGACATGACCACCACCCCGATCACCATGGTCGGCGTGGGCGACATGTCGGGCGACGTGTTCGGCAACGGCGTGCTGCTGTCGCGCCAGCTGAAACTGGTGGCCGCGTTCGACCACCGCCACATCTTCCTCGATCCGACCCCGGACGTCGAAGTCTCGTTCAAGGAACGCCAGCGCATGTTCGCGCTGCCGCGCTCGTCGTGGGAAGACTACGACAAGTCGCTGATCTCGCAGGGCGGCGGCGTGTTCCCGCGCAGCGCCCGCTCGATCGACCTGACCCCGCAGGTGCGTGAAGTGCTGGGCATCGAGGAAACCTCGCTGGCGCCGGAAGAGCTGATGCACCGCATCCTGCTGGCCCCGGTCGACCTGTTCTACAACGGCGGCATCGGCACCTACATCAAGGCCTCGCACGAGACCCACGCCCAGGTGAAGGACCGCGCCAACGACCGCATCCGCGTCAACGGCGGCGAAATGCGCTGCAAGGTGGTGGGCGAGGGCGGCAACCTGGGCGCGACCCAGGCCGGCCGTATCGAGTTCGCGCTGAACGGCGGCCGCATCTTCACCGATGCGATCGACAACTCGGCCGGCGTGGACTGCTCGGACCACGAAGTCAACATCAAGATCTGGCTGGACACCGAAGTCAGCGCCGGCAAGCTGCCTGAAGCCGACCGCAACCGCATCCTGTTCGAGATGACCGGCGACGTCGAGAAACTGGTCCTGCGCGACAACACCCAGCAGACCCGCCTGCTGACCCGCGAAGCCCAGGCGCAAGGCAATGCATCGATCGTCGACGCCTATGCCGCCCTGATCGCGAACCTGGAAGCCGAAGGCGCGGTCTCGCGCGAGCTGGAGCAGCTGCCGAGCGACGCCGAACTGCAACGCCGCAAGGCGCTGGGCCGGGGCCTGACGGCCCCGGAACTGGCGGTCGTCATCGCCAACGTCAAGAACCGCTTCAAGCGCACCCTGGCCGTGCTGCCGCTGGTCGACGAGCCGTGGGCTGCGACCGTGCTGCGTCCTTACTTCCCGGCGCAACTGGTTGCCACCCGCGATCCGCTGGATCACCCGCTGGCCAACGCCATCCTGGCGACCGTGCTGGCCAACGAGGCCGTCAACCGCTGCGGTCCGCTGATGCTGCGCGACCTGGCCGCCGAGCACCGTGTCGACGAGACCGAAGTGGTCAAGGCCTGGGGCCGCGGCTGGTCGGCGCTGCAGCTGGCGCCGGTGTTCGACGCGCTCGACGCCGATGCGCTGAACGTGCCGCGTGAAGTGTCGATCGCGGTCGACGCCCGCACCCGTGCGCTGCTGCGCGCCGTGATCGAAGGCGTGCTGTCGCTGCCGCAGGGCGCCGACGGCATGACCGAGCTGTCGTCGCTGTTCGCCAACGGCGACCAGCTGCGCCAGCTGATGCCGTCGAAGTCGGAAGCCGACGGTTACGCCGGCCTGAGCAAGAACTTCGTCGGCGCCTGGAAGGCGGTCGAGGCCATCGAGTCGCTGGCCACCTTCCTGTTCGCGGCGGTGTCGGTGCAGCGCCCAAGCGGCATGTCGCTGGCCCAGTTCCTGCAGGTCGGCATGGCGCTGCGCGAGCGCGCCGGCATCGACACGCTCGAGCGCGGCCTGAAGCTGCCGGCCACCAGCAAGTCGCAGGAACAGCTGCGCAACTACGCGATGCAGGCACTGCGCCGCACCCAGCAGCGCCTGCTGCTGCAGGTGATCGAGCGTGCCGGCAGCGGCGATGCGCTGGCCGCCGTCGACGCGGTGACCGCGGAGATGGGCCTGACCGGCTACACCCAGGCCACCGACCTCGAACAGGCCATGCTGGACGTCTGGGCGCTGTCGGAAGGCTCGAACCCCGAGCGCCTGGCCGCCTGAGATGAGCGCGCCCGCCCAACCCCCCGTGGTGCCTGAAGCGGTGCGCGCGCTGGCCGAGGCCGATTTCGGCCTCGTGGCGCAGCGCTTCAGGGAGGCAGGTTTCACGGTCATGCTCCCCGCGAGGGGTATCATGACGGTGAAGGCCGACCGTAGCGCTGCCCGTCCGGCGGTGCTGCTGTCGGTCGGCGTGCACGGCGACGAGACCGGGCCGATCGAAATGGTCGCGCACGTGATCGAGGCGCTGTCGCGCCAGCCCGCGGCCCTGGCGGTGGACCTGATGCTCTGCGTCGGCAACATCGATGCCATCGCCGCCGGCAAGCGTTTCATCGACGCCGACCTGAACCGCATGTTCAAGGCCGACCGTGGATCGCTGGCCGGCACCGCGGAAAGCGCGCGCGCCGACGAGATCATCGCGGCGACCGACGCCTTCTTCGCGGACGCCGGTCCGGCGCGCTGGCACCTCGACCTGCATACCGCGATCCGCGCCTCGCACTATCCGATGTTCGCGATCGTGCCGGAGCTGATCGCGCAGGAGCGCAAGTCGGCCCTGATCGGTTGGCTGGGGCAGGCGGCGATTGGCGCCATCATCATGAACCCGAAGTCGGCCGGCACCTACAGCTACTATTCGAGCGAGCACCACGGCGCCGCCGGCAGCACGGTGGAGCTGGGGCGCGTCGGCACGCTGGGCAAGAACAATCTCGCCCAGTTCGCCGACGCGTCGCAGGCGCTCGATGCCTTGCTGCGTGGCGTCGAGGCGCCGCCGGCCAAGGCCGCGCCGCATGTGTTCAAGGTGGCGCAGGAGGTGGTCAAGCTGTCGGACGCCTTCACGATGAGCTTCAGTAAGGAGACCCCGAACTTCGCTTCGCTCAAGCGCGGCGAGGTCATCGCCACCGACGGGGAAACGGTGTATACCGTTTTCCATGACGAGGAGATGGTGGTGTTCCCGAATCCCGACGTGCGGGTGGGCTTGCGCGCCGGGTTGATGGTGGTGCGCGTGAGTTGATGGTGTAGTTTTGTGATACGAAAGCCGCGAGAGATCGCGGCTTTTTTCATGCCCGCGGCAGCGAGGCGGGCGTAGGGTGGGCTCTTGAGCCCACGCGGTCTCACCGGTTGAGCAGACGAGGCATCGAGCGAATCCGTGATGGCCACGTCAGGCAGGCTACCGCGTCGCGCTGCGATGATGCATGCGTTGTACCGCGTGGGCTCAAGAGCCCACCCTACGACACCCCCTCAAACCCTTGCGTCTGCACAATTGCTGGAGCTTCGCTAGACTTTGTCCTTTGCACAAGACCGGAGCTTCCATGCGCAGCGCATTGTTTTCCCCATATAAACTCGGGCCGCTCGAGCTGCCCAACCGCATCGCCATCGCCCCGATGTGCCAGTACTCGGCCGACGAGGGCCTGGCCACCGACTGGCACATGATCCACCTCGGCCAGCTGGCGCTGTCCGGCGCTGCCCTGCTGATCATCGAGGCCACCGCCGTGGTGCCCGAGGGCCGCATCTCGCCCGATGACCTGGGCCTGTGGTCCGACGCGCATACCGAGGCGCTGCGGCCGATCGTCGCCGCGATGCGCCGTCATTCCCCGATCAAGATCGCGATCCAGCTGGCGCACGCCGGGCGCAAGGCGTCGAGCGCAGCGCCCTGGCTGGGCGGGGCCAACATCCGGCCCGATGAACCGCGCGGCTGGCAGACCGTGGCGCCGTCCGCGGTACCGCACGCCGAAGGCGAAACGGTGCCGCTGGCGCTCGATGCCGAAGGGCTGCAACGCGTGAAGGACGGTTTCGTCGATGCCGCGCGCCGCGCCCAAGCCCTGGGCCTGGATGCGATCGAGCTGCACGGCGCCCACGGCTACCTGCTGCACGAATTCCTGTCGCCGCTGTCGAACCGCCGCGACGACGAATATGGCGGCTCACTGGAGAACCGCATGCGCTTCCCGCTGGAGGTGTTCGAGGCGGTGCGCGCGGCCGTCCCGGAGTCCATGACGGTCGGGATGCGCATCTCGGCCACCGACTGGGTCGAGGGCGGCTGGGACCTGGAGAGCAGCGTCGTCTTCGCCAGGGAGCTGGAATCGCGCGGCTGCCACTTCATCCACGTGTCGAGCGGCGGCCTGTCGCCGCAGCAGAAGATCCCGGTCGGCGCCGGCTACCAGATCGCGTTCGCCGAACGGATCAAGCGCGAGACGACGATGCCAACCATCGGCGTGGGCCTGATCACCGAGCCGGCCCAGGCCGAACACATCCTGCAATCGGGCCAGGCCGACATGGTGGCGCTGGCGCGGGCGATGCTCTACAACCCGCGCTGGCCCTGGCATGCGGCCGCCGAGCTGGGCGCCCAGGTGGCGGCGCCGCCCCAGTACTGGCGCTCGCAGCCGCACCAGTACAAGACCCTGTTCGGCGAAACCCGGCTCGGTCAGCGCTGAAACTCGCGCCGAGGTTCGCTTTTTTACGCTTCAGCCCGTAAAAAACGCAATCTGTCGCAAGGAGGGCGACAACGGGAGCGCCGGATTCTAAAGTGGCAACATCGGCGCCGCGGCGCCCAACCACGACAAGAAAAGGTTCACACCATGCGCACTCTCCTCGCCCTCGCCGTTGCCGCCACCCTCAGCGGCTGCATCATCGTCGCCGCGCCGCCGGGCGGCGAGTACTCGGTCCATACGCCGTTCAGCAGCGGCAAGACGGTCGAGGGCGACGGCGTGGCCACGCGCGACGTGCGCCGGGTGGCGGCGCTGACCGGGCTGGACGTCGGCGGTTCGATGATCGTCGAGGTGCGTGTCGGCGGCGCGCCGTCGCTGGTGGTCGAGGGCGACAGCAACCTGGTGCACCTGGTGCAGACCGAAACGCGCGGCTCGACCCTGCGCATCGGCACCGAAGGCCGCCTGCGCAGCAGCACGCCCCTGAAGGTGACCTACACCGTGCCGCGCCTGACGGAATTGAACGCCGGTGGCTCGGGCCACGTGACCGTGCGCGACCTGAAGGGCGATCCGCTCGACGTGCGCCAGGGCGGCTCGGGCGTGACCCGCCTGTACGGCGAAGTCGCCGAGCTCGACGCGCGGGTATCGGGCTCCGGCAAGATCGATGCGGGCGAACTGCGCGCCGGCAGCGCCAAGCTGGCCGTGAGCGGTTCCGGCCGCCTGATCGTCGGCGAGGTGCGCGGAGAATACGCACGCGCCAACGTCAGCGGCTCGGGCCTGGTCCAGGCCAGCGGCGCGGTGCAGCGCCTGAATGCGAGCGTGAGCGGCTCGGGCAGCGTCGACATGACGAACCTGAGCAGCGAAAAGGGAGAGTTGTCGACCAGCGGCTCGGGCGGCATCTCGGCCACCGTGCGCCAGTCGGTGTTCGCGCAAGCCAGCGGCTCGGGCCCGATCCGCGTGTACGGCCAGCCGGCGCAGCGCAACATCAGCGGTCGCACCGTGCAGGTGTTGTAACAAGACGGAGCGGCGACCGTAGGGTGGGCACGAAGTGCCCACGCGGTACGTGCGTTTGAACTGGCTACGGGCGGCGAGGTATCGCTCGCGAAGTCACCGCAAGCCACGCGGCACGCTGATGCCGCGCGGGCGACAGGCCATCGCACGTGGTGCACGGACACGCCTGTAACGCGTGGGCACGGAGTGCCCACCCTACGGGAAACGCAGCCTCTTACAGCAGGTGATCCAGCAATTCCGGCCCGAACACCTCGCGGTGCAGGCGCGCCGGGGGCACGCCGGCGTCCAGCAGCGCCAGCCACTGCGCCTGCATGAACTTCAGCGGGCCGCAGATCCACACATCGGTTCCTTCGCGGTCCCAGGCCGGCAGGCGCGTCACGTCCATGCGGCCGGCCAGCACGCCGGCTTCGCCATTCAGATTTTCATAGAAGGTCGCCACGTGCAGGTTCGGCATCGCGGCCTGGGCGGCGGCGACGTCGCCTTGCAGCGCATGGTGGCGCGCGTCGCGCGCGGCGTGGGCGAAGATCACCTGGCGCTGCGGGTTGATCAGCGCGATCCGGTTCAGTGCCGAGACCATCGGCGTGATGCCGACGCCGGCCGACAGCAGCACGATGGGGGCGTCGGATTCGGTATCGGGCGTGAATTCGCCGAACGGATGGGTCACCTGCAGCACGCTGCCGACCTGTACGTTGGCGTGGATCCAGTTCGACACTTCGCCGGCCGGCGTGGTGTCCTGCGCGTCTTCGCGCTTGACCGAGATGCGCAGGCTGTCCTTGCCGGAGGCGTCGGACAGGCTGTACTGGCGCAGCTGGTGGCGCCCGCCCGGCAGGTCGACGGCGACGCTGACGTACTGGCCGGCCTGGAACGGCGGCAGGGGTTTATCGTCCGCCGGGACGAAGCGGATCGACAGCACGTTGTCGCTCTCGCGTTTGACTTCCGTGACGCGCATCGGACGGGTCTCGCCCGGTTCCACGCCGGCGGTGCTGTACATCTCGGCTTCGGCCGAGATCAGCAGGTTCGCCAGCGAATTATAGGCTTCGGCCCAGGCGTCGATCAGCGGCTTGGTTGCGGCCTCGCCCAGGGTGGCGGAAATCGCGTTCAACAGGTGCCGGCCCACGATCGGGTAGTGCTCGGCGCGGATGCCGACCGATACGTGCTTGTGCACGATGCGCTTGACCACCGGCCCCAGCGCTTCCGGCGTTCCGATGTTGGCTGCGTAGGCGAACACCGCCGACGCCAGCGACTGCTGCTGCGCGCCGCGCGCCTGGTTGCCCATGTTGAACAGGCGCGTCAGCTCCGGGTGCTCGCCCAGCATGTTCTTGTAGAAGAGGGTGGTGATGGCGAGACCGTGTTCGCGCAGGACCGGGACGCTGGCATCGATGTAGGGACGGGAAGCGGCGGAGATCATCGTGTATTCCTCAGTTATTGCATTTCAAATGCAACTTTAAAGTGTTAAAAAATGCTTGCACTTGACAAGCAGGTCGGTAGGGCACGTGCCCACCGCGTGGGGACAAGTCCCCACCCTACAAAACTAACCAAACAATTCGAGAAACCGGGCGCGCCGGAGTCAGGTGCGGCGGAACAAGCCGGGATAGCGCACCACAAGCCCATCCTCGTCGACTTCCAGCTCGGCCTGGAAACCGTTCGCAACGCCTTCGTAGCGGTACCGGTTGGCGCCAAGCCGGCTGTAAGCCTGCTCCGCCTTTTCCACCGTCAGGTCGGGAATACGCACATAGGCGACATCGATTGCCTGGCGTTCGTCCAGCGCATTGCCGAGGCGCCGGATCGGCAAGGTATTCGTGAAACAGCTGGCGGTGAGATCGATATCGATGCAGCCGGCCAGCTCCTCGATGGGCGCGCCGTCAACGCCCTGCCAGGCGCCCTGTCCGTCGGCGAACAATTCCAGCACACCTCCACCGGCCACCTCGACGCGGGCATGGCGCACGCGCCAGGCGGCATCGCAACGAATGGTATAGCTGGCGCCATAGTCGGCGCCGAAGCGGCCGCCGATCACCACGCCCTGGGCGATGATCATGTCGCCTTCCTGACGCAGCGCCAGGTGCTCCATTCCCGGATCATCATCCGGTATCCAGCGATAGCTTTTCATGACAGCCTCCTTGCCGATATGAGCGGCCCATTCTGAAGCATCAGCGCCCGGTCAGGAACAGGACGATGATCACGCCAAGAGAGATCAGGAGCACCTGCGGGATCGATTCCTTGACCGTCGCGCGGCGCTGCATCTGCGGCATCAGGTCGCTCACCGCGATGTAGATGAAGCCCGAGGAGGCGAACACCAGCACGTAGGGAATCAGGCCGCTGGCGCGGTCGAGGGTGAAGTAGCCGAGCAGGCCGCCCGCCACCGCCAGCAGGCTGCACAGCAAATTGAAGACGTAGGCGCGCATGCGCGAGAAGCCGGCGTTGAGCAGCACGATGAAGTCGCCGATCTCGGTCGGGATCTCGTGCGCGACGATCGCCAGCGCGGTGACGATGCCCAGCTCGGGGTTGGCCAGGAAGGCCGCCGCGATCAGGATGCCGTCGGTGAAGTTGTGCATGCCGTCGCCGATCAGGATCATCCAGCCCGACTTGCCGGCCGCGTGCGCGTCGTGGCCGTGGGCGTGGTGGTGGCCGTCGCCCTCGTGGTGGTGCGAGTGGCGCAGCAGCGCCACTTTCTCGAGCAGGAAGAAGGTCAGCAGGCCCGCCAGCAGCGTCGCGAACAGCTTCTGCGGACTCGCCCCGGAATCGAAGGCCTCGGGCAGCGCGTGCAGCAGCGACGTCGACAGCATGATGCCGACGGACAGGCTCACCAGCCGCTCCACCATTTTGGAGAGCAGCGTGAACGAGAATAATGCCGCGGCCGAGATGCTGACGACGCCGGCGATGACGGTCGCCAGCAGGATGGAGATTAGGATCGGGTCGATTTGATGCCTCTTGTTCTGGACGTGCTGCGCTTGGCTAGCCGGGCATTGTACAGCTCCCGACAGCCAAGCGTGCGGCGGCGCTTGTGCTGACGCCCGGCTTAGGCGACGCCGTGCTTCGCGAACCAGTTCAGCGCGCGCTTCCAGCCGTCCTTCGCATCGGCTTCGTTGTAGCTCGGGCGGTAGTCCGCATGGAAGGCGTGGCCCGCGTTCGGGTAGACCACGAACTCGGAGCGGCTGTTGCCCTTCCCGAGCTGTTCCTTCATGCGTTCGACCGAGGCCAGCGGAATGCCGGTATCCTTGGCGCCATACAGGCCGAGCACCGGCACCTTCAGGCCCTGGGCCACGTCGATCGGGTGCTTCGGCGAATTCGCCGTGACGTCGCCCGTCAGGCGGCCATACCAGGCCACGCCGGCCTTGACCTTCGGGTTGTGGGCGCAATACAGCCAGGTGATGCGGCCACCCCAGCAGAAGCCGGTGATGCCGAGGCGCTCGATGTCGCCGCCGCGCTGCTTGGCCCAGGTGACCACGGTGTCGAGGTCGGACATGACCTGGGCATCCGGGGTCTTCGAGACGATGTCCTTCATCAGGTCGGCGATGTTGGCCACCTTGGTGGCGTCGCCCTGGCGCACGAACAGGTCCGGGGCGATGGCCAGGTAGCCGGCCTTGGCGAAACGGCGCGCCACGTCCTTGATGTGCTCGTGCACGCCGAAGATCTCGGAGATCACGAGGATGACCGGCAGGTTGGTCCTGCCCTCGGGCTGGGCGCGGTAGACGGGAACGTCCTGGCCGTCGATGACGATGATGTGGTCGCCGGCGGACAGGCCGGCGGTGTCGGTCTGGATCAACGACTGCGCCATGACCGGCAGGGTCGCGGCCGCGAAGCCGCTGCCGACTGCCGCTTTCAGGAAAACACGGCGGTCGACGCCGTCTTCGAACGCCGTGCTGGCAACGAGGCTGTCGCCGTCTTGTACGAGATCCTTCATGTGCATCCCTCCGGTCGCTGGTTGTAAGGTTGACTATCTTACCAGCGGCGCGGCGGCGTTGCGCATGGGTGCATGGATGTGTGCGCCGGCCCGGTAACGGCAAGCGTCAACGCGCCGGTGACACGCTTTCATGTGCACCGGCGCGAACGCGGCAGGTCAGGCGACGCGTATCACCGCGTGGGCAGCGCAGGCGCCAGAGGTCTTCATGCGGGGATGGCGGAGCTGCCCACCCTACGGTCCGCGGCGCCGGCATCCGTAGGGTGGGCAGCTGCACCTGCGACCTCTGCACAGCCGCGCTGTATGCGCTGCCCACGCGGCGATATGCGTCCGCCGATCAGCTGCATACGAGCCGCTTACCTTTAGTGCGCTTCCTCCCAGTTGCGCCCCACCCCGGTCTCGGCCACCAGCGGCACCTTCAGCTGGGCCACGCCCGCCATCAGTTCCGGCAGCTTCTGCTTGACCAGTTCCAGCTCGCCTTCCGGCACTTCGAGCACCAGTTCGTCGTGCACCTGCATGACCATGCGCGTGCCCAGCTTCTCGGCTTCCAGCCAGCCCTGCACCGCGATCATCGCCAGCTTGATCAGGTCGGCCGCAGTGCCCTGCATCGGCGCGTTGATCGCCGCGCGTTCGGCGCCGGCGCGGCGCGGGCCGTTGCCGGAATTGATCTCGGGAAGCCACAGGCGGCGTCCGAACACGGTCTCCACGTAGCCGCGCGCTTTCGCCGCCATGCGGGTCTCGTCCATGTACTGCTTCACGCCCGAGAAGCGCGCGAAGTAGCGCTCGATGTAGTTGGCGGCGGCCGCGCGTTCGATCTGCAGGTTCTGGGCCAGGCCAAAGGCGCTCATGCCGTAGATCAGGCCGAAGTTAATGACCTTGGCGTAGCGGCGCTGCTCGGACTGGACTTCATCCGGCGCGACGCCGAAGATCTCGGCGGCGGTGGCGCGGTGGATGTCCTCGCCTTCCGCGAAGGCCTTGAGCATCGCCTCGTCGCCCGAGATGTGGGCCATGATGCGCAGCTCGATCTGCGAGTAGTCGGCCGAGACGATCACGCTGCCCGGCGGCGCAACGAAGGCTTCGCGGATGCGACGGCCTTCGGCGGTGCGAACCGGGATGTTCTGCAGGTTCGGATCGTTCGAAGCCAGGCGACCGGTGATCGCCACGGCCTGCGCGTAGTTGGTGTGCACGCGGCCGGTGTCCTGGTTGACCATTTTAGGGAGCTTGTCGGTATAGGTCGACTTCAGCTTGGCCAGGCCGCGGTGCTCGAGCAGGACCTTCGGCAGCGGGAAGTCCTCGGCCAGCTTTTGCAGCACCTCCTCGTCGGTCGAAGGCGCGCCGGTGGCGGTCTTCTTGATCACCGGGAGCTGCAGTTTGCCGAAGAAGATCTCGCCGATCTGTTTGGGCGAACCCAGGTTGAACTGGCCGCCGGCCAGCTCATAGGCCTGCTGCTCCAGCTCCATCAGCCGTGCGCCGATCTCGCGCGACTGCGCATCGAGCTTCGCGGTGTCGATCAGCACCCCGTTGCGCTCGATCTTCTGCAGCACGATCTGGGTCGGCAGCTCGATCTTCTCGTAGATATAGGTCAGGCCCGGGTCCTTCATCACGTGCGGCAGCATGGTCTGGTGCAGGCGCAGGGTGATGTCCGAATCCTCGGCCGCGTATTCCTTGGCGCGCTCCAGCTCCACCTGGTCGAAGCAGATCATGTTGGCGCCCTTGCCGCAGACGTCGACGAAAGGAATCGTCGTGTAGCCGAGGTGGCGCATCGCCATCGTGTCCATGTCGTGCGGCTTGTGCGACTCGAAGACATACGACTGCAGCAGCGTGTCGTGCACAATGCCTTTCAGCGTCACGCCATGGTTATTGAAGATGTGCATGTCGTACTTCAGGTTCTGGCCGAGCTTGGGCTTGTCCGGATTCTCCAGCCAGCCGCGCATGCGCTCCAGCACCTCTTCGCGCGGCAACTGTTCCGGCACGCCGGCATAGCGGTGCGCCACCGGGATGTAGGCGCCCTTGCCCGCTTCGACCGACAGCGAGATGCCGACCATCTGCGCCGTCATCGGGTCGAGCGAGGTGGTCTCGGTGTCGACCGAGGTCAGTTCGGCGGCGTCGACCAGGGCCAGCCATTTATCCAGCTGCTCCCAAGTGGTAACGAGTTCGTAGTCGCCCTTGATGATGGGCATGCCCGGCAGCGTGTCCTGCGCGCCTTCCGGAGAATTCAGTGCTGGCGCGGCGGGCGCACCCACGCCCGGGCCTTGCGACAGTTCGCGCAGCATGGTCTTGAAGCCGTAGCGCTGGAAGAAGTCGCGCAGCGCGTCCTTGTCTTCGGGGCGGCCGACCAGGCTTTCCTCGATCGACACCACGTGGTTCACCAGGTCGCAGTCCGTTTTAACGGTAATCAGTTCGCGGCCCTTGGGCAGCCATTCCAGCGCCGCGCGCAGGTTCTCGCCGACCGCGCCGCCGATGCTGTGCGCGTTCTCGATCACGCCGTCGAGCGAGCCGTGCAGGGTCAGCCATTTCAGCGCCGTCTTCGGGCCGCACTTGGTCACGCCCGGCACGTTGTCGACGGTATCGCCGATCAGGGTCAGGTAGTCGATGATGCGGTTCGGCGGCACGCCGAACTTGGCCAGCACGCCGGCCTCGTCGAGCTTTTCGTTGCTCATCGTGTTGATCAGCATGACCTTGTCGTTCACCAGCTGGGCCAGGTCCTTGTCGCCAGTGGACACAATCGTGTTCATCCCCTTGGCGGCCGCCTGCACGGCCAGGGTGCCGATCACGTCGTCCGCCTCCACGCCTTCGACCATCAGGATCGGCCAGCCCAGGTGGCGCACCGCCTCGTGGATCGGGCCGATCTGCTTGCCCAGGTCTTCCGGCATCGACGCGCGGGTCGCCTTGTACTCGGGGTACATGTCGTCGCGGAAGGTCTTGCCTTTCGCATCGAACACGCAGGCGATGTAGGCCGCCGGATAGTCGGCGCGCAGGCGGCGCAGCATGTTGACCATGCCGTGCATCGCCCCGGTCGGGAAGCCGTCGGGGCTGCGCAGGTCGGGCAGCGCGTGGTAGGCGCGGTAGAGGTAGCTGGAGCCGTCAACGAGCAGCAGGGTATTTTGCATAATGGGAATGAATAGTGGAGCTGGCCGGTGGCCGAAAGTAACAGGCATTATCGCAGAATCCGGGCTGGACCAAGGGCGGCTGAGGGAACCTGAACTTGTCGCGAAAGCATTAAAGTGCGTAGACTGGACTTTCCCGATGTCTACAATCGGTCAAGAGCGGACGTTCATGACTACGCACAGTCAGAAATACAACCTGCCCAACGAACAGATAGCGTATTCAAGCATGGTGAGTTGTTACGGCAACCTGTCCAAGCTTGAGGGCCGCATCGTCCACGCCTTTCGCTTGGAGCACAGTTGCACGGTGGCATGCTGGCTCGACCGCTTGGTCCAGCGCTGCTATTTATCTGAATATCGGCTAAATATCTTTTATCTGATATTCGGATATATTGACTTTATCTGTTATTCGGATAAAATCGATGTATCTGAATAGCGGATATTCATCTATGTCCCTCGCGCCCAACTACTTCACGCTCTCTACGGCGTCTCACCTCGGTCAGCTCCTCAAGACCACGCGCAAACGGCACAAAATCACGCAAGCTGCGCTGGCAGTCCATGTCGGGGTCAGCCAGAACCGCCTCTCGCACCTCGAGAATCACCCCGAGGAAATCAGCGTCAAGCAGCTGCTCAGCTGGTGTTCGGCACTAGAGCTGGAGCTCAAACTCGGCGAGAGGGACACGTCGGCGGCCAGCAGCTCGGCAGAGTGGTAATCATGGGACGTCGCTCGCACAGCCAAACCCTCAATCTCTGGGCCAACGGAGAGTATGTCGGCCGCTGGACGGTCAACGCCGCCGGAAACTCGGAGCTGCAGTACGATGCCGGCTGGTGCGCCTCTCCGCGCGGCCGCCCTATCTCGCTGTCGCTGCCCTTCAACCTGCACAATGAGCCGCTGAAGGGAGCCCGGGTTTCCAACTACTTCGACGGCCTGCTGCCCGACAGCGATTCGATCCGCAGACGGGTTGCGGCCCGGTTCAAGACCGGCTCCATTGACGCGTTCGACCTGCTGGCCGCCATCGGCCGGGACTGCGTAGGCGCCCTGCAGCTGCTGCCGGATGGCGCCCAGCCAGAGGGCCTGGACCACGTGGACGGCATTGTCGTCGATGACGAAGCCATCGAGCGCCACCTCCTGGATGTGGTGAACCCAGACCATCGCGGCGGTCCGCAGGCCCCAGACGACGACTTCCGGATTTCTCTGGCTGGCGCGCAAGAGAAGGATGCGTTCCTGTGGTGGGATGGCAAATGGATGAAGCCGCGCGGCGCCACGCCGACGACGCACATCTTCAAGCTCCCAATCGGGCTGGTGGGCGGCCGCAAAGCTGACTTCTCGACCTCGGTCGACAACGAGTGGCTCTGCCTGCGACTGTTCAAGGAATTCGGCCTGCCGACGGCGAACGCCGAGATTGCTACCTTCGGCAAGTTGCGTGTCCTCGTGGTCGAGCGCTTCGACCGGGTGCGTGCGGCCAATGGTCAGCAGCTGTTCCGGCTCGTCCAGGAAGACTTTTGCCAGGCCACCGGCGTGTCGCCTCTGGTGAAGTACGAGAATGAAGGCGGCCCCGGCCTGCAGCAAATTTTTACCCTGGTCCAGCAGTCGCAGCAGGCCAAAGAGGACATGCGCACCCTGATGGCGTCGCAGCTGCTGTTCTGGATGATGCGCGCGCCGGACGGCCACGCCAAGAACTTCAGTATCCAGCTGCTGGCCGGCACGGGGCGCTTCAAGCTGACGCCCATCTATGATGTGATGTCGGCCTATCCCGTCATGGGCCCAGGCCCGAACCAGTGGTCGGAATACGAAGTCAAAATGGCGATGGCCCTCCTCGGCAAGAACCGGCACTACCTGGCGCGCGACATCCAACGACGGCACTTCAACAGCACCGCGAAAAAGCTTGGCTACGGCGCTAACGCGGAGCTGCTGCTCCAGGAGTTCATCGCCCGCACGCCGGACGTCGTGGAGAAGGTCCGCAGTGAGCTTCCGGACGGCTTCTCAGCCGTAGTAGCGGACAAGGTTCTGAATGGCGTGCTGGCCGCGGCGCACGCGCTGGAAGCAATGCCGCCAAGCTAAAAGCGCCTAACAAACCCTGTCCTTATCATCAGAGCAACAAGGGCGTACACTGAGCCGTTTTAAACGTCTGCAACCGGCCAGGAGCGGACTTCGCAACAGGAGAATTTCGTTGGAGAGCAAAAAGTGAGCACTCAGGAAGGGAAAGCGTTGTACCAGCGAGTTGACGAGGTCCTGCACTACCTATGGGATCCGATTGGCGTGTCAGGCATACCGGCGGCGAGGAACGAGTATCAATCGTACGTACCCATCGTGTTTGCTTTGCTTAACGAAAATGCGAGCATGGAGCAAATTGCTGGTTACCTCAACGAGATCGTCACCAAACAGATGGGACTTCGTGAAAATACGGATGCGACGCGCCATGTTGCTGCCGTGCTCCAGGACTGGAAAGCGGCGCTAACCGTCGATTAGGGTCGTAAGCGGACGCGCCAATAGGTCAACTATCGGCCAGAAGCGGACTTTGCTTTAAGTCTTCGTGCTCCCCCTTTACTCGTAACGGTTAAGCGATGCCGCACGTTTGGCAGAGACCGACTCAAAAAAAGGTTCAGTTTTCAAAGAGGTCCGCTGCGCTCGATAGCACATGAGCTGAATGTCCGCTTCACGTGCGCTGATCGAGATGCTGGTGGCGGCGCGGGACGGTCGATGACGGACCTTTCAATGCCAGCGATCAAAACCGATGGGTTGAACTGTCTTCTCGCCGAATCCGGGCTGAACCAAGGGCGGCTGACGGAAGTTGAATTTGCTATGAAAACAACAAAGTGCGTAGACTAGATCGTTCCGGCCCAAGTAAAAGATCGGCCAGGCGCGAAAGAAACGATCACTGCCAATGTGCGAAAGGAAACATCGCAATGCGAACCGACACGCCCAGGTTTATCGCCTCCCAGTCCATACTGTGGCTGCACGCGGACGGCACCGAGACGATGATAGAAGCCCGCATCGGCGAGCCGTATCAAGTCGACGCGCGGACCTGGGCCTGCCCGGCTGCGCTGGAAGGCGTCGATGGGCGTTACCCGGATATTTTTGGAGACGGTTCGATGCAAGCATTGTCTCTCGCGATGGGACTGATCGCGACAAGGCTCGGTCATATGCTGGAAAACGATGCACAGCTTGTTTACCCGGAAGACCGTAGTCCGTGGAATGGAGCGACATTCGGTGTGGCCAATCCAGCTCCGAAAAGAATTCATCAAAGGGACGACTAGGCATGCCAACCCGGAACGACATCGTTCTATTGGCGACCTATAACGCCGCCATGAATACCAGGCTGTACGCCGCCGCAGCCACCTTGCCGAAGGACGCCCTGAGCGCCGACCGCGGCGCCTTTTTCGGCTCGATCATCGGGACGCTGAACCATATCGTCGCCGGCGACACGATCTGGCTGCGCCGCTTCATGGGGCACCCATCGAACTTCCCTGCATTGCAAGCCATGCGCGACATTCCGCCGCCCTCAGGACTCGCCCACATTTACAGCGACGAGCTCGACACGCTGCTGGCCCATCGCAGGCGGCTCGATGCGATCATCGAAGCCTTCGCGGCGGAGGTCACGGACAGCGACCTGGCGCAACCGCTCACGTACAGGAACTCGCGCGGCGAATGCCGCAAGCATTTCGGCAGCCTGCTGCTGCACCTGTTCAACCACCAGACCCACCACCGTGGCCAGGCAACGACGCTGTTGTCGCAGTCGGGCGCCGATGTCGGCGTCACCGATCTGCTCGAATGGATACCCGAGCACGGTTGAGCACGGAGAAGCGATGGGTTGAACCGCCTTCGCAACGGCCGGCGGGCACGACAACGTGCAGTCAGGGAGCCGGCGGCGAGAACAAATATCACGCATTTCACAGCGAAGGGTGTCTGTTTGTTACAATGGTCTAATCAATACAAGGTGACCATCATGCCGCGCACATATCTCCGCCTGAGCGTCCTTCCCTTTGCCCTGCTGACCGGCCTCGCCGGGGCCCAGCAGGCAACGACGACGACCCAGCCCCAACCGCCGACGGAACGCATCGAACCGGGCAGCGATGTGCCGACGACGAATATTCCGCCGCGCCGCGGCACGCAGATCAACGAAAAGCGTTCCAACGACGGCACCGTCACCGAGATCGAAGTGCAAAGTGGCAAGAGTCACTACATCATGCGCCCGAACAATCCAGCCGGCAATGCCCAGGCCGGCGACGCCCAGAGCAGCGCCTTCCGTGCGCCGCAGTGGCAGGTGATGGAATTCGACATCGGCGCCAAGAAGCAGGCCGCGGCCGACGAGGCCTCGACCGCACCGGCCGCCGCGGCGGGTTCGCGCGGCACCGCCGGCGCCGCCGCCGCGGGCGCACCGGCGGCCGGGAA
>DNCF01000155.1 GCA_003484545.1 Massilia sp.
GGTCGCGACCGGCGTCGTGCTCGGCGGCGCCCTCTGGTACCTGGGCCGCGAAACCACGCTGCAGATGATCGCCGAGCGCGCCGCGCGCGCCACCGACGGCAAGCTGACCATGACCGGCATCCGCGGCTCGATCTACGGCGCGATGCACATCGACCGCATCGTCTGGCGCACCGACGAGCAGCTGGTCGTGGCGACCAACGTCGACCTCGACTGGTCGCCGCGCCAGCTGCTGTCGAACGGCATCGAGATCAGCAAGCTGCACGCGGCCGACCTGCGCATGGAGACCCTGCGCGAGAACGAGGAGCCGAGCAAGATGCCGACCTCGCTGGCCTCTCCGTTCCGGATCTCTCTCGACGACGCCCGCGTGGCCAAGGCGACTTTCGTAAGCAAGGGCAACGCCACCGACATCACCAATATCCGCCTGCGCCTGCATGGCGACAAGGTGCAATGGCAGCTGCGCGACGCCGTCGCCAGCACGCCCTGGGGCCAGCTGGCCGCGAACGGCAGCATCGGCGCCCAGCGCCCGTTCAAGCTCGACGCCAACGCCAGCCTGTCCGGCACGCCGGTCGGATCGGCGGGTACGCCGGCCCAGCTGAAGCTGCACGCCGGCGGCGACCTGAATTTGACCATGCTCGATGCGACCGGCCAGGCCGGGCGCGCCGGCGGCGAGGCGCGCATCGCGCTGTCGCCCTTCGCCGAGATCCCGCTGCGCAGCATGAACCTGAATGCGCGCAACATCGACCCCGGTTTCTTCGATCCTTCGCTGCCCACCGCCGACATGACGCTGGCGATCGTCGCGCGCCTGGACGACAAGCGCGCCATCTCGGGCAGCGTCGACCTCGTCAACGACGGCCCGGCCGGCACCATCGACCAGCAGCGCCTGCCGCTGCGTGCGATGCGCGGCCAGCTCGGCGGCAACCTGGACGCCATGCAGCTGACCGACGTGCTGGTCGACCTCGGCGGCGCCGGCCGCTTTACCGGCAGCGGCAGCGTGCAGCGCGGCGAAGACGAGGAAGGCCTCGGCACCGCGAAATTCGCGCTGCACACCGACCGCCTCGACCTGCGCCAGATCCACGGCAGCATGAAGCCGACGAAAATCGCCGGCGACATTGCGGTCGCCAACGTCGGCGCCACGCAGACGCTCGACCTGCGCCTGAACGACGCCGGCCTGCGCCTGGCCGCGCGCGCAAAACTGGCGAACAACGTGCTCGACCTGAGCGAGGCGCGCCTGTCGGCCGGCAGCGGCAGCATTGCGCTCACCGGCAGCGCCAACCTGGCCGAGGACAAGGCCTTCAAGGTCAGCGCCAACGCCAGCCGCTTCAACCCGGCCGCGCTGGGCGACTATCCGCAGGCCGACATCAACGCCAACATCAACGCGGCCGGCGTGCTGGCGCCGACGTGGAAGGTCAACGCCGACTTCGCGCTGCGGCCGAGCCGCCTGTTCGACCAGCCGCTGTCCGGACGCGGCAAGCTGGCCGCCGATGCGAAACACGTCAGCGGCGTCGACGCCACCCTGGCCTTGGGCCAGAACAGCGTCGACCTGCGCGGCGCCTTCGGCGCGCCCGGCGAAAAGCTGAACTGGCGCGTCGACGGCCGCCAGCTCGCCGCCCTGCGCAAGGACCTGTACGGTTCCGTGGTCGCGAACGGCGTCGTCACCGGCAGCATGGAGTCGCCGCGCGCCACCTTCGCGCTCGACGCCAACGGCCTCGGCTGGGTCGCGGCCCAGATCACCGCGCTCGGCCTGGTGTTCTCGGTGCTGACCGGCGGCGCCATGGCGCCCGCGGTCGGCATGGTGATCGGCACCCTGGCGGTGCTGATCTACGTGGTCGTCGGCGGCTTCCTGGCCGTTGCGCTCACCGACTTCATCCAGATGATCGTGCTGGTGATCGGCATGTCGATCATCGCCTTCTTCGCCGCCGACCTGGCCGGCGGCGCCGACAAGGTGCTGGACATGGCGCACCAGGCCGACCTGTGGCGCCTGCTGCCGGAACCGGACTTCAAGGACGTCATCTTCTTCATCGGCGCGGCCATCACCATGATGTTCGGCAGCATTCCGCAGCAGGACGTGTTCCAGCGCGTGATGTCGGCCAAGGATGCGCCGACCGCGCGCGCCGGCGCCGTGATCGGCGGCGCCAGCTACATCCTGTTCGGTTTCGTGCCGATGTTCATCGTCGCCGCCGCAGTCGTCGTGATGGGTAGCAACGCGATGGAAATCGCGCGCAACGATTACCAGCAACTGCTGCCGACCTTCGTCATGACCAAGATGCCCTTGATCATGCAGATCCTGTTCTTCGGCGCCCTGCTGTCGGCGATCAAGAGCACCTCGTCGGCCACCCTGCTGGCGCCCTCGACCAGTTTTACGGAGAACATCCTGAAGAACCTGCGTCCGGGCATGAGCGACCGCCAGCAGCTGCTCGCGATGCGCATTACCATCGTGGTCTTCGCCGCGCTGGTGCTGCTCTACGCGATCGCGATGGAAGGCACCTCGATCTACGAACTGGTATCCTCGGCCTACCAGGTGACCCTGGTCGCCGCCTTCGTGCCGCTGCTGATGGGCCTGTACTGGAAGCGCGCCACCACCCAGGGCGCGATCGTCTCGATCGGCGCCGGCCTGTTCGTCTGGATCCTGTTCTTCCCGCAGATCTCGAACCTGGGCGAAGAATTCCCGGGCCAGCTGGCCGGCCTGCTGGCGGCGTTTGCCGGCATGTTCGTCGGTTCGCTGGCGCCGCAGGTGCTCAAGAACCGGACCGAGCCGGCGAAGACGCTGGCGGCTGGCGCCTAAACAATTGTTGGATTAACTCGACAGTTGTTGATGTAGGGTGGGCACGGAGTGCCCACCCTACGACCACCGTTCCAGGTCAGACCCACCCGCGCTGGTACACATCCGCCAGCGTCAAGTCCAGGCAATCCCAGATCCGCTCGGCCATCTCGTCGATCTCCGCCTTCGTCATCACCAGCGGCGGCGCGACGATCATGCGGTCGCCGACCGCGCGCATGATCACCCCGTTGTCGAACATGTGCCCCCGGCACAGCATGCCCACGTGGAGATCGCGGTCGAAGCGGACGCAGTCGTGCGGTCCGCTGCCCTTGCGCCGCACCAGGTTCAGCCCGGCCACCATGCCGCAGGTTTCGGCATGCCCCACCAGCGGATGCGCCGCCAGCTCGGCGAAGGCCGTCTTCAGGTGCGGGCCGGTTTCCAGCGCCACCTTCTCGACCAGCCGCTCCTCGCGCAGGATGCGCAGGTTTTCCAGCGCCGCCGCACAGGCCACCGGGTGGCCGGAATACGTGAAGCCGTGGTTGAAGTCGCCGCCCTTCTCGACCAGCGCATGCGCCACGCGTTTTCCCACCAGCACGCCACCGAGCGGCACATAGCCCGAGGTCACGCCCTTGGCAAAGCTGATCAGGTCCGGCCTGATGCCCATCAGTTCCGAACCGAACCAGGTGCCCAGGCGCCCGAAGCCGCAGATCACCTCGTCGGCCACCAGCAAAATGCCGTATTTGTCGCAGATGCGCTGCACCTCCGGCCAGTAGGTTTGCGGCGGAATGATCACGCCGCCCGCGCCCTGCACCGGCTCGCCGATGAAGGCGGCGATGCGCTCCGGGCCGCTGGCCAGGATCTGCTCTTCCAGCCAGCCGGCGGCGCGCAGGCCGAATTCGTTCTCGCTCATGCCTTGGCCGTGCTCGGCATAATTCGGCTGGCCGATGTGCACAATGTCGGGAATCGGCAAGCCGCCCTGGGCGTGCATGCCTGCCATGCCGCCCAGCGAGGCGCCGGCCATGGTGCTGCCGTGGTAGGCGTTGTGGCGGCTGACGATGACCGTGCGTTGCGGCTGGCCCATCAGGTCCCAGTAGCGGCGCACCATGCGCACGATCGTGTCGTTCGCCTCCGAGCCGGAACCGGTGAAGAACACGTGGCTGAACTGCGGCGGCGCCAGGTCGATCAGTTCGGCGGCCAGGCGCACCGCCGGCACGTTGGTGGTGTTGAAGAAGCTGTTGTAGAACGGCAGGGTTTCCATCTGCCGGTACACCGCTTCCGAGATCGACGTGCGCCCGTAGCCCGCGTTCACACACCACAGGCCCGACATGCCGTCGATGATCCGGTGGCCGTCGGAATCCCAGAGGTAGACGCCCTGCCCGCGCACGATCACGCGCACACCCTTGTCCCTCAGGGCGGCGTGGTCGGTGAACGGATGCAGGTAATGGGCCGCGTCGAGTTGCTGGATGGCGCGCGTGTCGAACGCTTCCACGTCCGGTACGCGCGGAAATGCACTGCTGGCGGCAAGCGCCGCGCTGTTGGCTGCCATGATGACACCCCGTTTTTGTGGTTATAAAACCCTCAGACGTGCAGCAGCAGGTGTTCGCGCTCCCACGGGCTGATGACGGTCATGAACTCCTGGTGCTCGAGCTCCTTGATCGCCGAATACACGTCGATGAAACGTTCGCCCAGCACCTCGCGCAGCGAGGCCTCGCCGCGCAGCAGGTTCAGGGCTTCCGGCAAGCCTTGCGGCAGCTCGACCGGCATGTTGTAGGCGCTGCCTTCGACGATGGGCGACGGCTCGCAGCCTTCGACCATGCCCAGGTAGCCGCAGGCCAGCGTCACCGCCAGCGCAAGATACGGGTTGGCGTCGGCGCCGATGATGCGGTTTTCCACGCGCCGGTCCTGGGCGCCCGACACCGGCACGCGGAAGCCCACGGTGCGGTTGTCGACGCCCCATTGCAGGTTGATCGGCGCGGCCGTGTGGCGCACGATGCGGCGGTAGGAGTTCACGTAGGGCGCGACGACCGCCATCGCCGACGGCATGTAGCGCTGCAGACCGCCGATGTACTGGTGGAACAGCTTCGACGGTGAGCCGTCGTCGCTGCTGAAGATGTTGCGGCCGGTGTCGGCATCGACCACGCTCTGGTGCACGTGCATCGCCGAACCCGGCTCGCCCGCCATCGGCTTGGCCATGAAGGTGGCGTACATGTCGTGCTTCAGGGCCGCTTCGCGCAGGGTGCGCTTGAAGTAGAAGACCTTGTCGGCCAGGCCCAGCGGGTCGCCGTGCTGGAAGTTGATTTCCATCTGGCCGGCGCCGATCTCGTGGATCAGGGTATCGACGTCGAGGTTCATCATGTCGCAGTAGTCGTAGATGTCCTCGAACAGCGGATCGAACTCGTTGACGGCATCGATGCTGTAGACCTGGCGGCTGGTTTCCGAGCGCCCGCTGCGGCCGATCGGGGCCGTCAATGGCAGGTCGGGATCGATGTTCTTGGCGGTGAGGTAGAACTCGAGCTCGGGCGCGACCAGCGGCTTCCAGCCCTTTTTCTCGTACAGCTTCAGCACGCGGCGCAGCACCGAACGCGGCGCGAAGTCGACCAGGGTGCCGTCGGCGAAGTGGCAGTCGTGGATCACCTGCGCGGTCGGGTCGACCGCCCACGGCACCATGGTGATGGTGGTCGGGTCGGCCTTCAGGATCATGTCGCGGTCGGTGCTGGAGATGGCGCGGTCGTAGGCGTCGTCGTGGGTCGGCGAATTGCCGGTGACGGTCATGCCCAGCACGGCCTCGGGCAGGCGCATGCCGCGCTCTTCGGTGAATTTCACGCGCGGCAGGATCTTGCCGCGGGCGACGCCGGTCAGATCGGGGACCAGGCATTCGATTTCGGTGACGCGCTTGGCATTGAGCCAGTCGTCCATGTCGTTGTAGGAGAAATTTTCGCGGATTGCCATGATTGCCTCTTTATCGGTTCGGTCGACGCAGGCGTGCGTTCACGCCTGCACGTGCAGTGCGGGAGAGAACGAGGCAAGCTACGGGACGGCGCGCGCCGCCCATTTCTCGTAGGCGGTCATAAGCGTCCCTGTTTCCTGGCGCGGTAGTCGCGGCATGCCTGGCCGAAGGCGCCGAACATCTTCATGGAATACGGGTTGTGCGTGATGCGCCATTCGGGATGCCATTGCACCGCCAGCGTGAAGCCGGGCGCGGCCGCAACCGAGAAGGCTTCGACCAGGCCGTCCTCGGCGGTGGCTTCGACCACCAGGCCTGGCGCCAGTTCGTTGACGCCCTGGCCATGCAGGGAATTGACGGGAATTTCGTCGGCGCCGAGGATGCCGTGCAGGAAGCCGCCCGGCACGATGGCAATCTTGTGGGCATCGCCGTACTGTTCGTCCATGCCCAGTTCCGGGTTCTCGCGGTGGTCGAACTTGCCGGGCACGCTCTGCACCGCCTGGTGCAGGCTGCCGCCGAGGGCCACGTTCATCTCCTGGAAACCGCGGCAGATCGCGATGATCGGAATGCCGCGCCCGACCGCCGCCCGGATCAGCGGCAGCGTGGTTTCGTCGCGCGCCGGGTCCTGCGGCAGGGAGGGATCGAGCACTTCCTCCGAGTAATAGCTGGGGTGCACATTCGAGGCAGAACCGGTGAGCATGATGCCATCGCACAGTTGCAGCATGGTTTCCAGATCGAGCGCCGGCCCGAGCGAGGGCAGGATCATGGGCGCGCAATCGGCGCCGAGCACGACGGCGTCGCAGTACTTGTGCTGGGCCGCATGATACGGGTGTTCGCCGAAGTCACGCGTGCATGCTGGAACGATTACGATGGGGCGCATGGTGTCTACCTTGTCGTGAGCGCACGAGGACCATCATACGAGCAATCTGGTCCGGGCGCGAGTGGCCGTTAATCCAGATCAAACGCCGTGCGGCTTGCTGCACACAACGTGCGCCGATCTGCTAGTAAAACGCGATTTCCATAGCAAAAGCTTAACGGTAACCGCGAATCGATGCCAACACGAATAGGCAGCGCCAGCCCGCGCTGCCGCCGCTTCCCGGGGTTTTACTGCTGTCGAGAAATCTTACACTCAGGCATGCCCGACTTGACGCGATCCGCATAAGTGACTGAAAGAAATGAATATTTCTTTATAGGCACATTTATTGCTTAATTTAAATCAAGCGCATTATTGCGGTAACTCATTACGTCAAGAACACATGAACATCCTGAACAAGCTCCTCGTCACCGCCACCCTCGCCTTCGGCGTCAGCTCCGCCGCCCAAGCCACCTACCTGCCGGCCTACCTGACGACCGACGATCCGTACCGCGCCATCCTGCACGTGCAGAAACAGGCCGGCTACGAGATCGAATCGGCCACCCTGAAGCTCAGCTTCGCCGATCCGCTGAACCTCACCTGGAGCACCAAGGAAACGATTTCGGTGCGACTGGACAACGTGCTCGCCGGCACCATCACCAACGTGAGCGACTACGTCACCTACAGCTTCAACGTGCTGCCGTCGCTGCTCGACGACGGCAAGCTG
>DNCF01000154.1 GCA_003484545.1 Massilia sp.
CGCGCTGACCAACATCCGCGCCCCGAGCGAAGTCCGGCTCGATGCCCCGTCACGCGGGGCGCTGGTGGCCGACTTCCTGCAGGGTTCGCTGTCGGCCGCCGAGTACCTGGAGGTGGTCGCCGCGCGCGGCGACGTCTACAACGGCTACAACCTGGTGCTGGGCGACGCCAGCGCCCTGTACTGGTACTCGAACCGCGCCGGCGACGACCCGCGCAACGGCCAGCCGCTGGAACCGGGCCGCATCTACGGCATCTCGAACGGCCTGCTCGACGCGCCCTGGCCGAAAGTCACCCGCACCAAGGCCCAGTTCGCGAGCCTGCTGTGCCAGGGCGCGCCGGAAGACGCCTACTTCGAGATGCTGGCCGACACCACGCGCGCGCCCGACATGCGCCTGCCCGAGACCGGCGTGCCGATCGACCTGGAGCGCGTGCTGTCGGCGGTGTGCATCGAGACTCCCGGCTACGGCACGCGCACCTCGACGGTGGTCAAGCTGTACGAGAACGCACCGGCCGAGCTGCACGAACGCATCCTGCGACCCTGAGCGAAGCCGCCGCCTGCCCGACCCGCAGGGTGGGCGGCTCCACCCACGCCTGATCCGCCACACCGCTTGCCGGCACCGGGATCGGTCCTGCCGCTTATCACCGCGTGGGCGCGAGAGCCCACCCTACGGTCGGCGCTGGGGTTCGGCGCTGCGCGCCTCGACTACGAAAAACGGGAATGACCGCAACGCATGCAATATCGGGCTTCCGAGGCGGCACGCCGAGCCCGCGACCTGGTCCGTAGGGTGGGCTCTCGAGCCCACGCGGATCAAAGGGGCCGCTGGCGCATCAGGCAACAGCCCCACGAACGCATCAGCCGCGCTCGTGCACCTTCGCCCCCATCGCATACGTCGCCCGGATCGCCCGGTCGTCCCCCAAGAGCGCCAGCGCAAAGAGCTGCTCCTCGAGCGAATCGCAGTGGGCGCTGCGGCGCGCCAGCAGCGGCGTCGCCTGCGGATCGAGCACCACGAAGTCGGCTTCCGCGCCGGCCGCGAAGCCGCCGATCGTGCCCTCCAGGTCCATGGCGCGCGCCGCGCCCAGGGTGGCCAGATAAAACATGCGCAGTGCCGGCAGGTAGCTGCCCTTCAGGCGCGCCACCTTATAGGCTTCGTTCATCGTCTGCAGCATCGAGAACGAGGTCCCCGCCCCGACGTCGGTCCCGAGCGAGAGCAGCGCCCTCGCGCCGTCGGCCTTTTCGAAGTCGAACAGGCCGCTGCCCAGGAACAGGTTGGAGGTCGGGCAGACCGCCGCCGCCGAACCCGTCGCCGCCATGCGCGCGAAGTCCTCGTCGTCGAGCCAGATGCAGTGGCCGAACAGGGCGCGCGGGCGCATCAGGCCGAAGTCCTCGTACACGCCCAGGTAGCTGCGCGAGGCCGGATACAGTGCGCGCACCCAGTCGCACTCGTCCTTGTTTTCCGAGACGTGGGTCTGGATGAAGGTGTCCGGATAAGCCCGGGCCAGTTCGCCGGTCAGGCGCAGCTGGGCTTCGCTGGACGTGGGCGCGAAGCGCGGGGTGATCGCGTACAGCGCGCGGCCGCGCTTGTGCCACTTGTTGATCAGCGCTTCGCTGTCGCCGACCTGGCCTTCGGCGTCGCGCAGGAAGTCCGGGCAGTTGCGGTCCATCAGCACCTTGCCCGCCACCATGCGCAGCTTGCGCGCCTCGCTCGCCTCGAAAAAGGCGTCGACCGAACCCGGGTGCACGGTGCAGTAGACCACGGCCGTGGTGGTGCCGCAGCGGGTCAGCTCGTCCAGGAAGAACTCGGCCACCGAGCGCGCGTGCAGCGGGTCCTCGAAGCGGCGCTCGGTCGGGAAGGTATAGGTTTCCAGCCAGGGCAGCAGGCCCGGCGACGGCGAGGCGATCATGTCCGTCTGCGGATAATGCAGGTGGGTGTCGATGAATCCGGGCGTGATGATCTTGCCGCGGTAGTCGACCGGCTCGACGCCGGGCGGCAGCGTGCCCGCCAGTTGGGCGTAGTCGCCGGCCGCTTCGATGCGGCCGTCCTTGACGACGAGCAGGCCGTCCTGGTGCCAGGCATAGGACTGTTCGGCGAAGGCCGGGTCGGCGTGAAAATGCAGCAAGCTCGCACGGTAAGCTTGCACGGTCGTTTGTGCGGTGGACATCAGTAGGATTCCGAAGAAGCGTCAAGAAGGCCGGGCTGGTCCGCGCAAGCGGACTCCCAGACGGTCAGCAGCTGGGCCGCGACGGCGACCGCGATCACGGCCGGCGCCTTGCCGGTAATGCCGGGCATGCCGATCGGGCACACCATGGCGTCGAGTCGGGCGGCATCGATGCCGCGTTCGCGCAGGCGGTGCTCGAACTGGCGGCGCTTGGTGTTCGAGCCGATCAGGCCGAACCAGTCGGCCCGGGTCGCGTCGCGGCCGGGGCGGGACAGTATCGCGAATGCCAGGCGCAGGTCAAGTGCATGGCTGTGGGTCAGCACCAGGAACGTGGTGCCGGGCGCGGCCTGCGCGACCAGGGCCTCGGGCGTGTCGGTCGCTTCGACCGTCACGTTGGCCGGCAATGCGGAGGCGGCCGGGAACATGTCCTCGCGCTCGTCGACCCAGGTGACGCGGCAGGGCAGCTCGGCCAGCGCGGGCCCGATGGGGGGGGCCGGGCGGGCGGGGGCCCACAACCA
>DNCF01000156.1 GCA_003484545.1 Massilia sp.
CTCGGCTCGCGCGCCGCCTGCGACATCACGATCAGGAGCTGGCGGTTGCGGTCGATGCCGGCCAGCGGCTGGCACACCACGCGCCCGAAGGCGCCGGCGGCGACGCTCTCGACCTGCACCACCTTGGCCACGGCCAGGCCGGCCGGGTACATGCCGTCCAGGCCGGACGTGATCAGGATGTCGCCGACCTGGATGTCGGCGTTCGGCGCGACGAAGCGCAGGTCGAGCAGGCCCGAGCGCCCGCGGCCGTAGGCCACGCTGCGCAGGCCCGAGCGCAGCACCTGCACCGGAATCGCCTGGTCCTTGTCGGTCAGGAGCGTCACTTCCGAGGTGAAGGGGAAGACGCGGGTGACCTGGCCGACCACTCCAAGGTTGTCGATCACCGGCAGGCCGAGCTGCACGCCGTTGCGCGAACCGCGGTCGAGCACGATGCGGCGGGTCGAGGGATCGCGCGCGTCGTACAGGATCTCGCCCATCATCGACTTGACCGGCAAATGGTCGCGCGCATCGAGCAGGCGGCGCAGGTGGGCGTTTTCCGCCATCTGGAGCTGGGCCTGCTGCATCGCCTGGGCCTGGGCCACCTGCTGGCTCTTGAGCTCGGCGACTTCCTTCTGCAGGCTCGAGAGCGAGGAAAAGTAATCGCCCATGCTGTAGGCGGCGTCGCGCGGCATCAGCGCCGCCATCTGCAGCGGGTAGAGCACGGTGGCGGCCACCTGGCGCACGGCGCCGAGCAGGTGCATGCGCGCGTCGACCACCAGCAGCACGATCGACACCAGCGCGAACACGGTCACCTTTACCCGCGCGGGGGCGCCCTGTTTAAAAAGCGGCGGAGGACTGTATTCCATGACTTTCGATGATGACGGGCCCGGGCCCGCGCAACAGATACGCAAATGGGCAGGAGCACGGCTGATGCCGCTCGCCTGCCCACGCTATGTACTTACTGACAACTGTAGCCGCTACGGTGCTTACTCGTACGAGAAGATCGAGCCCAGCTTGTCGTTGTGCTCCAGCGCCATGCCCGAGCCGCGCACCACGCAGGTCAGCGGGTCCTCGGCCACCAGCACCGGCAGGCCGGTCTCTTCCATCAGCAGGCGGTCCAGGTCGCGCAGCAGCGCGCCGCCGCCGGTCAGCATCATGCCCTTCTCGGCGATGTCGGCGCCCAGTTCCGGCGGCGTCTGCTCGAGCGCGTTCTTGACCGCCGAGACGATATTATTCAGCGGATCGGTCAGGGCTTCCAGGATCTCGTTCGACGAGATCGTGAACGCACGCGGGATGCCTTCGGACAGGTTGCGGCCCTTGACTTCCATTTCCTTCACTTCCGACCCCGGGAAGGCCGAACCTATCGCTTTCTTGATCGCTTCCGCGGTCTGCTCGCCGATCAGCATGCCGTAGTTGCGGCGGATGTAGTTGACGATGGCGTCGTCGAAGCGGTCGCCGCCCACGCGCACCGAACCCTTGTAGACCATGCCGCCCAGCGAGATGATGCCGACCTCGGTCGTGCCGCCGCCGATGTCGACCACCATCGAACCGGTCGCGTCCGACACCGGCAGGCCGGCGCCGATCGCGGCCGCCATCGGCTCCTCGATCAGGAACACCTGGGAGGCGCCGGCGCCCAGCGCCGATTCGCGGATCGCGCGGCGCTCGACCTGGGTCGAACCGCAAGGCACGCAGATGATGATGCGCGGCGACGGACGGAAGAACTTCGAATCGTGCACCATGCGGATGAACTGCTTGAGCATCTCTTCGGTGACGGTGAAGTCGGCGATCACGCCGTCCTTCATCGGACGGATCGCTTCGATATTGCCCGGCACCTTGCCCAGCATCTGCTTGGCCTTCTTGCCGACCGCCTGGATCGTCTTCTTGCCGTTCGGGCCGCCTTGCTGGCGGATCGCCACGACCGAAGGTTCATCCAGCACGATGCCCTGGCCGCGCACGTAGATCAGCGTATTGGCGGTACCCAGGTCGATGGCCAGGTCGTTCGAGAAGTAACTGCGTAAAGAACCAAACATGTATGTCCTGATGCGCGCTAGCCGCGCCTAAACTATTGATCGGGAATCCTCGCCGCCCTGGCCTGCTGCTGCGCCCTGCGGTCTTGTTGAAGCTGCCGTGGCGGCGCTCGTTCGGCGCCAACCACGCATTAGCCCGCCATTCTACCTTATAATTTACCGATTAAACGCTGAAAACAGGTGGTTTTAGCCCCCAGTTCCTCAAGCGAGATCGACGGGATTAGCAAGGTTTTATCGGCTGTAGCAAGGCGTTCAACAAAGGGCGCCGCGATCCCGTCATGCGCCCAACCCCATTTTGAACGCGGCACCGCGCCGCGCCTTTTGCCATGTCCCTGACTCTTTCAGACGTAAAACGGATCGCCAATCTGGCCCAGCTCGATATGGACGAAGCCCACGCCGAAACCGCGCTGTCCGAGCTGAACGGCATTTTCGCCCTGGCCGAACAGATGCAGGCTGTCGACACCACCGATGTTGCGCCATTGTCGCACCCGCTGGCCGCGATCCTGTCACTGCCGCTGCGCCTGCGCGAAGACGTGGTCACGGAAGAAAACCGCCGCGACGCCTACCAGGCGCCGGCGCCCAAAGCCCAGGACGGCCTGTACCTGGTGCCGAAGGTGATCGAGTAACTTAGCCAGCATCCAAGAACGGAACACGCATATGCACAACAAGACTATCAAAGAGCTGTCCGCGCTGCTGCACTCGAAACAAGTCTCGAGCACGGAACTGACCCGCCACTACCTGTCCCGCATCGACGCGAGCGGCCACAACGCCTTCCTGCACGTCGATCCTGAACTGTCGCTGGCCCAGGCCGCCGCCGCCGACGCGCGCCTGGCCGAAGGCACGGCCGGCCCGCTGACCGGTGTCCCGATCGCCCACAAGGATATCTTCGTCACGCGCGGCTGGCGCACGACTGCCGGCTCGAAGATGCTGGCCAACTACGTCAGCCCCTTCGATGCCACCGTGGTCGAGAAATTCGCCGCCGCCGGCATGGTCACGCTGGGCAAGGTGAACCTCGACGAATTCGCGATGGGCTCGTCCAACGAGAACTCGGCTTTCTCCCCGGTGAAGAACCCCTGGGATCCGCTGGCGGTGCCGGGCGGCTCCTCGGGCGGCTCTGCCGCCGCGATCGCCGCGCGCCTGGCGCCGGCCGCGACCGCGACCGACACCGGCGGCTCGATCCGCCAGAGGAGCC
>DNCF01000528.1 GCA_003484545.1 Massilia sp.
CACAGCACGCCGAGCGCCCACAACAGGATGGCGCCGCCGCCGAGGTAGCCGAGCGGCAGGCGCGCCATTTCCAGCTTGCTCACCAGGAGCTGGTTCAGGCCGACGCCGAGCAGCACACCGCCGAACACGCCGGCGCTGGTGATGAGGAAGTTCTCCGTCAGGAAGTAGCGCAGGATGTCGATCTTGCGGGCGCCGAGCGCGCGCCGCACGCCGATCTGCTTGCGCCGCTGCGTGACCCAGAGGCTGGCCATGCCGACGATGCCGCTGGCGGTGATCAGGAGCAGCAGCACGCTGACCGTCACCAGCATCCACGACAACGCCATGTCGGCGCGGTAGCGCGACTTGCGTACGCCCTCGATGGTGAAGCTCTGCAGGATTACCGGGGTGGCGGAGGCCTTGCGCAGGACCGCCTCGGCTTCGCGGATCACGCGGTCGCGTTGCCCCGGCTCGGTGCGGACAGTGAAGTTGGTCGACTGCTTGCTGCCGTACAGGCGGACAGGTGCGATGAGCGACAGCTCGCCCCGTTCGCCCACCTCGGCGCCGTGGCTTTGCAGGCGTTCGACCACGCCGACCACGCGCACCTCGATCGCATTTTCCCCGGTGCCGAGGTACATGATCTTGCCGACCGCGCTCTGGCCCGGCCACAGTTTCCCAGCCAGGGCCTTGGTCAGGATCACCACGCGCGGCACGTCGTTCTTGTTCATGTCGATGTCCTGGGCTTCGCCGGGCAGGAAGTCGCGCCCTTCGATGATCTCCAGGCCCCAGGTCTTCACCAGCGAGTCGGGAGAGTAGTAGGACGAAGAGGGCGAAGACTCGTCGGTCTGTTTGCGGTCGAGCGCGACGCTATTGTTCCAGCCCGACTGGTACATCGGCATCTGGTTGACCTGGGCCACGGCGGCCACGCCCGGCACCGCGCGCAGCAGCTCGGTTTCGCGCTTCATCGTCGCCAGCTGCTGCTCGGGGCTGTCGCTGGTCAGGTGGCTGAGGCTGACCGTGAACACCGACATTTCGTCGGCGATGCCGCTGGGGCGGGCGGCGGCGGCGCGGCGTTCGCTCACGATGTGCACGGCATTGGCCAGGATCGCCAGGCTGAGCGCGACCTGCAGCGCGACCAGGATCGCGCCGGTCTTGTTGCGCAGGAGCGCGGAGAGGATGGGACGGATTTCCATGAGGGTCTGGCTCCTTATTGCGACTTGAGTTGGATCGCCGGCGTCACCTGGCAGGCGCGCCAGGTCGGGAACAGTCCGGCCAGCACCGCTGCCAGCACCGACAGCACGAAGGTGAATACCAGCATGGTCAGGTCCATGCGCGCGACCGCGGCGGCTTCCCGGTTCTGCATGCCGATCAGCGCAAGGGCGCCGAAGGCCAGCAGCAGTCCGAGCAGGCCGCCGGCCAGGCCGATGACGGCGCTCTCGGTCAAGAACTGGCGGAAGATCTCGCGGCGCGAGGCGCCCAGGGCGCGGCGGATGCCCACTTCGCTGGCGCGCACCGAGAACTTCGCCAGCAGCAGGCCGATGGTGTTGACCAGGCACAGGGCCAGGAAGCCGAAGGCCAGCCAGGCCGACAGCTTGTTGTCCTTGCCGACCACCTTCTCGTGTTCCATCCACTGGTTGACGTCGTACAGCTCGGCCGGCGTGCCGCGGCGCATGCGGCCGAGCTTGCGCTGCTCTGCCGCGTAACCGTTCAGGTAATCCTGCAGTGCGCCGCGCTCGGCGCTTGATGCGGTCTCGAACCAGAACTGCAGCCAGGTGCATTCCGACCGCATGATGCCCTGGAAGCCCGGCTCGGGACGCGAGTAGCAGCTCATGCCGCCGTTGCGCGAGGCTTCCAGGCGCACGGCGGTGGCGAGCGGAATGAAGATTTCTTCGCGCACGCCGAAGAAGTCGCCGCCGACCAGCTTGTAGTAGCGCGGCTGCGGCTCCCAGTCGTCGACCACGCCGACGATGGTGAAGGGCTGGCCCATCACGTTCAGGCGCTGGCCGACCGGGCTGGCGGCGCCGAACAGCTTTTCCGCCACCTGGCGGCCGAGGATGGCGACGTTGGCGCCGCGTTCGTCGTCGGCCGCACTCCAGGGCTGGCCGTGCAGGAAGGGCACCTCGAACATGGCGAAGAAGTCGCGCGTCGGCGCGATGCCCGGCGCGACGAAGGCGCCGATGTCCTTGCGCAGCGGCTCGACCGAGGGCGCGATGCCGTACAGCGCGGTGCGGCGCACGCCCTGGCCGCTGGTCAAGAGGTTCATCGCATCGATGTAGGTGATTTGCTGCTCGTCCGACGGTGTGCCCGGCACGTAGCCCTCGGCCGGCTGGACGTCGAAGATCGGCACGAACAGGCGGTCGCTCTTGTGCGGGATCGGGTCACCCGACATCATGTGCAGGATGGTCAGGGTCGAGACGCTGGCGGCCACGCCGACGGCCAGGGTCAGCACCATCAGGGCGGTCAGCGCCGGGTTGCGGCGCAGGCTGCGCACGCCGAGCTTGATGTAGTAGGCGAACATGGGGCGCTCCTCAGACCGTGGCCTGGGCGTTGCGCTCGCCGGCCAGCGTCGGCCCCTTGCGCACCAGGTCCGACACCTGGCCGTCGATGATGTGCACGTTGCGGTGGGTGCGCACGGCCAGCTCCGGGTCGTGGGTGACCATCAGGATGGTGGTGCCGGCGGCGTTGATCTCTTCCAGCAGTTCCATCACGCCGCGCGCCATCTGCGTATCGAGGTTGCCGGTCGGTTCGTCGGCCAGCAGCAGTTTCGGAGAGCCGGCCAGCGCGCGCGCGATCGCCACGCGTTGCTGCTGGCCGCCCGACAGCTCGGCCGGGAAGTGCTTCATGCGCGAGGCCAGGCCGACCTTCGCCAGCGCGTCCTCGATGCGTTCCTTGCGCTCGGCCTTGTTGAAGCCGCGGTAGCGCAGCGGCACGTCGACGTTGTCGAACAGGTTCAGGTCCGGGATCAAATTAAAACCCTGGAAGATGAAGCCGAGCTTCTCGTTGCGCAGGCGCGAGCGCGCATTGTCGTCCATGCCCTTCACGTTCACGCCGTCGAGGATGTACTCGCCGCTGGTGAATTCCTCGAGCAGGCCGGCGATGTTCAGGAAGCTGGTCTTGCCCGAGCCCGAGGGGCCGGTGACGGTCACGAATTCGCCCTGGTTGACCTGGATCTCGAAGCCGCGCAGCGCGTGGGTCTCGATCATGTGGGTGCGGTACACCTTGGAGAGGTTGGTCATGCGCAGCATGGGATGTCCTTTCAGGAGGGTTCTGGTTCTGTTATCAGTTGATGGAGACGCTCGCCGCGTTCTCGAAGGCGTCGGTGCCGGCGACGACGATCCTGTCGCCGGGCTTCAGGCCGGACAGGATCTCGACCGCCGAGACGCTGGTGGCGCCGATCCGGATCGGTGTGCGGGTGGCGACGCCGTCGCGCACCACGTAGGCGAAGCGTCCGCCCTCGCTCTCGACGAAGGGGCCGCGCGCCACCATCAGCACGTTCGGCTTTTCCTCGATCAGGAGGCGCGCCGTGACGCGCTGGCTCTGGCGCAGGCCTTGCGGCTGTTCGCCGTCGAAGCGCACGCGCGCCAGCACCTGGTTCTTCACCACTTCGGGCGAGAGCGCGGTCAGCTTGCCGGTGGCCGTGCCGGAGGGCAGGGCGATCTCGGCGTTCATGCCCAGGCCGAGGTCGGACACGTAGGTCTCGGGCACTTCGAGTTCGACTTCCAGGCGCGACAGGTCGACCAGGGTCATCAGGGGCGCATTGGCGGCGACCATCATGCGGTTCTGGACGTTGAGGGTGCCGATGAAGCCGTCGACCGGAGCGCGCACGGTCAGTTCGTCGACGCGGCGCTGGGCGTTGGTCATGGCCAGGCGCGCGCGCTCCATCTCGCCGGTCTTGGTGCGGATCGCCAGCGCCACGTCGTCGCCTTCGAGGTTCGCGGCCTGGGCGGCGTGGCGGGCGCGGATCTGGGCCGAGTTCAGCGCATCCTTCGCCTTCTGGTAGTCGATCTTGGCGATGATGCCGACCTGGCCCACGCTGTCGTAGCGCTCCAGGGTGCGCTGGGCGGACAGGCGCTCGATCTCGGCGGTGTCGGCTTCGCGCTGGGCCAGCAGTTTCTGCTTGCGCGACAGGATCTGCTGGCGCGCCACCTCGGCCTTCAGCTGTTCGTAGGTCGACTGTTCGCGCTTGAGGGCGTCGGACAGGTCGGGCGACTCGAGCACGGCGAGCACGTCGCCCTTCCTGACGGTGTCGCCGGCGGCGACCTTCAGGTTGACGATCGCCGGCGCGGTGGAAAACAGGGTCGGGCTGACGGCGGCGACCACGCGGCCGTTGACCGAGGCGTCGCGCACCAGGGTGCCGCGGCCGACTTCGGCAATGCGCAGGCGGCTGGCGCTGACCGAGTGGCTGGCGCTGCTCCAGTTGGAGAAAAGCAGGGCGCCGGCGATCGCCAGGGCCGCAGCGATCCCGATCAGCAGGGCGGGGCGCTTGAACTTGTGGGACGGCGGCGCGGTGACGACGGCATCCTGGTGGGAGGTATCGCGGATCATGGTGTGTGCGGATAACGACGTTGTATGCGGTCGTTATTGCACGATCCGTGCCAGGCGCTAAGTGCTTGATTTGATGAAGGGCGGACGCGCGGACGGCGTGTCCGGACTGTCCGTCCGGCGTGGTCCGTACGTACGCGGACACGGCCGTGGCCGGTCCGGACGGGCTAGTTGGCGCCGTCTTTCCCGGCGCCCTGCATCAGGAATCTGGCCAGCGCGTGATAAGCGGGCAGCGAGGTCGGATCGTTCGCCGTGTTCGACGCCGTCGGATGGCTGGCGAAGCGCGCGATGACCATTTCGGCCTTTGGATCGATATACAGCGCCTGGCCATGCACGCCGCGCGCCATGAAGGCGCCATGCTCGTTGTGGGTCACCCACCACATGCTGCGGTAGGTCCAGCCGTCGAGCAGCTTGTAGCCCGCCTTGGCGAAGTCCTCCCGCTTGCCGCCCTTGCGGATATCCTGGATCGCCACCCTGGGGACGATCTGCTGCCCGTTGGAGCGCCCGTCGTTGCGGATCATCTCGCCGAAGCGCGCCAGGTCGCGCAGCCCGGTGTTGAGCCCGCCGCCCGCGAACGGCGTGCCGATGGAATCGACCGACATGTAGGCGTCCTGTTCGGCGCCCAGCCGGCTCCAGATGCGCTCGGAGAGCAGTTGCGCCACCGAGCGCCCCGTCACGCGTGCGAGGATCCAGCCGAGCGCGTCGGTGTTGGCGGTGCGATAGTGGAAGGCCTCGCCGTGCACGCCTTCCGGCTGCACGGTTTGCAGGAATTCGTAGTAGGAGCGTGGCCCGCTGTAGTCCTTCGGCTTGGGCAAGGGATTGCCGGCCGCGGCATGCATCCAGACCTCGGCCTTGGGATCGGCGTAGTCCTCGCTGAACTTGATCCCGGTCGTCATGTCCATGAGCTGGCGCACGGTGGCATTGCCGAAGGCGGAGCGTCCCAGTTCCGGGACGTATTGCGCGACCTTGCGCCCGGGATCGAGCGTCCCCTCGGCCACCATCATCGCGGCCAGGGTGCCGACGAAGGTCTTGGTGACCGACATGGCGCCGTGCTGGCCTTCCGGCTTGAGCACGCCGAAGTAGCGCTCGTAGACCACGCGCCCGCGGTGGAGCACGACGATGCCATCGGTATAGTTGGCCAGCAGCGACTCCTGCCAGGTCATCGGCTTGCCGCCGCCCAGGGGCTGGAAGCTGAGACCATCGATGTCGTCGCGCAGGGAGCGCGCGAGCGGCGCCGGCGCCTCCAGCCCGCGCGACACGTTCACGGTCGGCATCAGCTGCCGGAAGTTCGACACGCTCCAGCGCAGCGCGGGAAAGCGAAAGTAACTGCCGTCGTCGAAGCGCAGGATGCGGTCGGGCGGTGGGGGCGAGCCGACCATCCAGCCGAGCCGGGCGGGGTCGGATGCGATGGCGTCAGGGAATTTTTCAGCGCCGTGCGCGAGCCCGGGAAGGAGGATTGCCATTAACACTGCAGGCATGACACAGGGCGTCGATCCGCGATTCATGTTCCAGCCTCCTTCTGATTCCGATGATCAAAGGGTTGTTGGGCGCTGCCGGCAGCGTCCGGATAATCTCGCTGCCGGCCAATGTAGCGCATTCCGGCCAGTCGGCGCGCGCCGTCGGGGCTGTTGCCTGTGACGTTATCGGTCCGCATGATCCGCGTGGGCTCGAGAGCCTGGCGCGGCCCGGCCCACCCTACGGGACACGCTGCGTATCCGGGTTTCGTGTGAACTGGCTGACAACGGTGACCGTAGGGTGGGCACTCGTGCCCACGCGGATCAAGAACACCGATAACGCCCCAGGCAACAGCCCCACAAGGCTTGCACACCGGTCCCGAAACACACTCACCTGCGCGGCAGCGGCGTCCCCTTGTCGATCACCTCGCGGCAATCTCCCTTGAAGCGCGCATTGTCGTAGTCGGCCCAGCCGTAGCTGTCGACGTAGCGCTTGTGGCGCTTCAACTTGTCGCTGGCGATGCTGCGCTCGAGGCGCTCGTCGGGATAGCGGATATCTCCCAGGTCGACCAGGGTGTGGAACACGTTCTCGGTCGACAGGCGCGCCTTGCGGTGGCGCCGGAGCTGTTCCACCTTGCCAGGGAAGCGCTCGCCGTACAGGTTCGAATACCAGACGAAGGCCGGCACGTGGAATTCGTACTGGGTGTTGTGGCCGTGGAAGGCGAGCTTGCAGGACTTGTCGTACAGGGTCTGGCCGTGGTCGGCCACGTACATCAGCGCCGCCGCCTTCTCCGGCGCCTTCAGCTTGCCGATCACCTGGGCCAGGAACCAGTCGGTGTACAGGATCGCGTTGTCGTAACTGTTGCTCAGCAGCGGCTCGATCGCGTCGTCGGTGACGACCGGCTTGTCGACGCCGCGCAGCGAGGGCGTCCACTTGTCGAAGCGGGCCGGATAGCGGTGCGCGTAGTTCCAGTGGCTGCCGAGCGTGTGCAGGACGATCAGTTTTTTCGGGGCCGGATCCGCCAGTGCCCGTTCGAAGGGTTCGAACAGCACCTCGTCCAGGTTCGACCGGGTGGTGAAGCCGCCCAGGTTCAGGAACTCGACCCGGTCGGCCTCCTTGGCGAACACCGACACCGGCGTGTCGAACTTGCCGAACGAGATCTGGTTCGACAGCCAGAAGGTTTTATAGCCGGCCTCCTTGAATGCGGTCAGGAAGGATTTTTCGTTGAAGCCGTCCTTCAGGCTCTGCATTGCGGGCTTGCGCGAGATGATGACCGGCACCGACAGGCGCGTCGCCGATACCGAGGTGATCAGGTCCTGCAGCGCCACCAGGTTTGCTTCCTGCTCGAGCAGGGGATTGGTCTGGCGCGCATAGCCGTTGATGCTCCAGCGGTCGTAGCGCGCCGATTCGCCCAGCACCATCACCAATACGTCCGGCGTTGTGTCCGGATCGGCCTGGCGCGCATCGAAGCGGAAGGCGGCGCTGCGTCCGTTCAGCTCGGCGAGGTAGACCCGCTCCTTGTAGAAGTCGACGCCGCGCGCGACCAGGCCGAAGGGCCAGGAACGGGCAAAGGCGTCGAGCTCGACCGGCAGCCGCGCCCAGTGCGGCAGGCTGGGGGGCGCGGCCGGCCGCGCGGCCGGTGTGGGCGTGGCCTTGCCGGCCGCGACCAGGTGAACCTGGGCCGATCGCCGCGCGCAGCATACGCACCGCTTCGCCGACGAT
>DNCF01000158.1:0-262 GCA_003484545.1 Massilia sp.
GGCGGAATTCGGCGGCCCGCACTGGGTATTCGGCGGTTCGATGTACGGCTTCCGCTCGGCCGACGAGATCGTCTGCACCTATATCGAAGAGGGCGTCAGCCGCCTGGCGCGCCTGTCCACGCGCGGCTGCACCCTGACGCCGATCGACACGCCCTACCAGGAAATCCGCGAGCTGCGCGTCAATTCCGGCAAGGTGGCGCTGCTGGCCGGTTCGCCGACGATCGCGCTGGAACTGGCCCTGGTCGACGTCGACAGCGGCGCG
>DNCF01000158.1:457-5104 GCA_003484545.1 Massilia sp.
GTGTGCTCTTCCGATCTGCTGTCGACGTCGACAGCGGCGCGCGCGAGGTGCTGGCGCGCTCGATCGAGAGCCTGCCCGACGAGGGTTATCTCTCCGTCCCGCGCAGCATCCGCTACCCGAGCGCGAACGGGCGCACCGCCTACGCCTTCCACTACGCGCCGACCAACAAGGACTACGCACCGAACGATGGCGAACTGCCGCCCCTGATCGTGATCGGCCACGGCGGCCCGACCGGCATGGCGACCAGCACCCTCAAGCTGGCCACCCAGTTCTGGACCAGCCGCGGCTTTGCCGTGCTCGACGTGAACTACGGCGGCAGCACCGGTTTCGGGCGCCACTACCGCGACCTGCTGCGCGGCCAGTGGGGCGTGATCGACGTCGAGGACTGCGTGGCCGGCGCGCGCCACCTGGCCGACGAGAAGCTGGCCGACCCCGAGCGCCTCCTGATCCGCGGCAGCAGCGCCGGCGGCCTGACGACCTTGTCGGCGCTGGCCTTCCACGACGTGTTCAAGGCCGGCGCCAGCTACTATGGCGTATCCGACCTGGCCGGGCTGGACGCCGACTCGCACAAGTTCGAGTCGCACTACAACGAATACCTGATCGCACCGAAGGCGCAGGCCGCCGCCGTGTACCGCCAGCGCTCGCCGATCCACCACACCGCCTCGCTCACGCGCCCGATGATCTTCTTCCAGGGCCTGGACGACAAGGTGGTGCCGCCCCAGCAGTCGGAAGCCATGGTGGAGGCGCTGCGCGCCCGCGGCGTGCCGGTCGCCTACATCACGCTCGAGGGCGAAGGCCACGGCTTCCGCAAGGCCGACAGCGTGGTGCGCACCCTGGAAGCCGAGCTGGTGTTCTACCTGCGCGTATTCGGCATTCCGGTGCCGGGCGCGCTGCCGGCGGTGGAGATCGAGAACCTGGCTGCGTGAAGGATCGAATGCGGGATCAAGTGCGGGACCAGGTGCGCGACGCCTTCGACGCCGGCACCGAGCGCCAGAAGATGACGCTCGGCGTGCTGGCGCTCGCCGGCGAGCCGATGGGCCGCACCCGCCTGCGCGAGCATATCGACGCGCTGGGCTACTTCGACTCGGACGACGAGCTGGCTGCCGACCTGGCGCTGCTGCTCGAGCGCGGCCTGGTCGGGGAACTGGCGTCGCGCGGCACGGTCATCACGCCCGAGGCTTCCTGGCCGGCGATCGACTACCTGCTGACCATCCGGCTGTTCACCGAAACCCGGGAAATCTACCAAGGCCTGACACCGCTGCGGCGCGACTGGCAAGGCAACCCGGTGCTGCGCAGCTACCGCCAGGGCGTGGCGCTGCTGCGCATGGCCCTGGTCGGCAGCGACGGCCCGAAGGAAGTCGCGCCGCTGCTGGCGGCTTGCCTGCGCTGCCACGAGGCGGCCTACCTGCATCCGCTGGTGGACATCTGCGCGCGCCCTTTCGAACCGGAGATGTTCGAACGCATCAACACTGCCGTGCGCGACGACGTGCTGGCCGTGTTGATCAACCATGCCCAGCGCGAACCCGCCGCCGCGCCCGCGATCCGCGCCTACGTGGAAGACCATGTCGCCTCGGGCGGCGCGTCGATGGCCCTGCGCGTGGCCCTGGCCGAACACCTGATCCTGTGCGGCCGCCTGGACGACGCCAATGCCTTGCTGGCGGAGCTGGACGACTCGGCCGCCCTGTTCTACCGCAGCGTGATCCTGCTGCTGCGCGACCATCTCGACGAGGCGCTTGCCGGCTTCGACGCGGCCCTGAAACTGCTGCGCCGCGAGACCGGCAAGCGCAAGGCGATCTTTACCGGCATCGGCGGGCATTTGTACGTGGCCGCCCTGCTGCGCCGCGGCGACGCCAAGCACCAGAAGCTTGTCGAGAGCTACCTCGACAGCGCCACGCGCGCCGTGCAGAGCCACGACACCGCCGTCTACCAGCAACTGAGCATGCTGCGCCAGATCCGCGGCGGCACCGTCGACGCCGAGGTGCTGCCTTCGCGCAGCTGGGAAAGCGCGCTGCAGCCGGTGATGTTCCGGGCGCTGCTGCACTGGTGGCTGGGCATGCCGCAGTTGTCGACCCGGCGCGCGCAACTCGAAGAGAGCCTGGCGCTCTCCGAGTCCGCCGGTTTCGATTTCATCAGCGCCCAGCTGGCCGGCCTGCTGGGGCAACTGGGAGCCGTTGGCCATGAACAGCGCGCGACCGCCCTGCGCCAGCAGCACCGCCTCACCGACATGACGCTCTGGTTCGAGCGCGAGCAGCCCTGGGAACGCCAGCTGAACGCCCTGATCAACCTGCAGCCTGCCGTCAACGTCGAAGTGGTGAAGGAATCGCGCCTGGTCTGGCTGCTGCGCTACGACGCGCACCTGGGCGGCATCCAGGAAATCGAACCGCGCGAGCAGAAACGCGATGCGCAAGGCGGCTGGAGCCGCGGCCGCCCCATCGGCCTCAAACGCCTGCTCGACGAGGCGGGCTCGCTCGACTTCGTCACTGCCCAGGATTTGCAGGTGGTGGCCAGCATCGGCGCCCAGCGCCAGCACTACGGCAGCGGGCTGCGCTACGATTTCGACCTCGACAAGGCGGTGGCCGCGCTGATCGGCCACCCGCTGCTGTTCTGGTTCGACTCGCCCGGCACCCGGGTCGAACTGCTGCCGGGCGAACCGGAGCTCTTGGTAAAGGCCGGCGGCGGGCACGTGACGATCTCGCTGCGTCCGCCCGTGCGGCCCGGCGACGGCAACGTGGTCGTCACGCGCGAATCGCCGACCCGGCTGCGCGTGGTGCGCATCCGCGAGGAGCACCACCGCATCGGCGCGATCGTCGGCGACGGCCTGGTGGTGCCGCTCGAGGCCGAGGTGCGGGTACTGCAGGCGATCGGCGCGATCTCCTCGATCGTCACGGTGCAGTCGGACATCGGCAGCAGCGCCGCCGACCTGGAACGCATCGACGCCGACCCGCGCCTGCACGTGCACCTGCTGCCCTACGGCCAGGGCCTGCGCATCCGCATCCTGGTGCGCCCGCTGCCGGATACCGGCGCCTATTACGCGCCGGGCAGCGGCGCCGAGCGCGTGATCGCCGACGTCAACGGCATACGCACCGAAGCCAGGCGCGACCTGAACGCCGAGCGCGAGCGCCAGCGCCAGCTGCTGGCGGACATCCGCGCGCTGGAAAACGCCGAGGAAGAGCACGACGAATGGCTGCTCGGCCAGCCGCTGTCCTGCCTGGAACTGGTGAGCGAACTGCAGGAACTCGACGCCTCGCAGGTCGTGATCGCCTGGCCGGAAGGCGAACCTTTCAGGGTCAGCAAGAAGGTCTCGTCGAAGTCGGTCCGGTTGACCATCAAGCGCGACAAGGACTGGTTCGCCGCCAACGGCGAAGTCGTGGTGGACGAGGGCCGCGTGCTCGACCTGCTGTCCCTGCTGGAAAAGCTGCGCGGCAGCGAAGGCCGCTTCGTGGCGCTGGGCGACAACCAGTTCCTGGCACTGACCAACGAACTGCACCGCCGATTGACGGACCTGGCCGCCTATACCGATGCCAACGACGACGCGCTGCGCGTGCATCCGCTGGCCAGTTTCGCGCTGGAGGAACTGGCGCTGGAGGCCGGCGGCGTCGAAGCCGACAAGGCCTGGCGTGCCCACCTGCAGAAGATGGCCGCGAATGCCGAGTACGTGCCGCAGCTGCCCAGCACCCTGCAGGCCGAACTGCGCGACTACCAGCGCGAAGGCTTCGAGTGGCTGGCGCGCCTGGCGCACTGGGGCGTGGGCGCCTGCCTGGCCGACGACATGGGCCTCGGCAAAACCCTGCAGGCGCTGGCGTTGATCCTGCTGCGCGCGCCGAACGGGCCGACCCTGGTGGTCGCGCCCACCTCCGTCTGCACCAACTGGATCGCCGAGGCCGCGCGCTTCGCGCCGACCCTGAACGTCAAGCTGTTCGGCCCCGGCGAGCGCGCCGACATGATCGAAAGCGCCGGTCCTTTCGACCTGATCGTCGCCAGCTACGGCCTGCTCCAGCTGGAAGCGCCTCTGTTCGCGAAGAAGACCTGGCACACGGTCGTGCTCGACGAAGCACAGGCCTTCAAGAACGCGCACACGCGCCGCTCGCAGGCGGTGATGGCGCTGCGCGGCGAGTTCCGCATGATCGCCACCGGCACGCCGCTGGAGAACCACCTGGGCGAGTTGTGGAACCTGTTCCGCTTCATCAATCCGGGCCTGCTGGGGACCGCCGACCAGTTCCAGCTGCGCTTTGCCGGCCCGATCGAAAAGGCCCAGGACAAGCGCGCCGAAGCGGGGGCGCGGGCACGCCTGCGGCGCCTGACGCAGCCCTTCATCCTGCGCCGCACCAAGAGCCAGGTCCTGACCGAGCTGCCGCCGCGCACCGAGATCGTGATCCCGGTCGAGCTGACGCAGGAAGAAACGGCGCTGTACGAATCGCTGCGGCGCGAGGCGCTCGACAAGCTGGCCGCGCTGGAGGCGCCCGAAAGCCAGAAGTCGATCGCGATCCTGGCCGAGATGATGCGGCTGCGCCGCGCGGTCTGCAATCCGGAGCTGGTGGCGCCCGGCGTCGGCATCGCCAGCAGCAAGCTGGCCACTTTCGCGCGCCTGATCGACGATTTGCTGGACAACCGCCACAAGGTGCTGGTGTTCAGCCAGTTCGTCGACCA
>DNCF01000203.1 GCA_003484545.1 Massilia sp.
TCGGCGCGCTTGCGGTCGGTGATGTCGAGGATCGAGCTCATCCAGCCGGTTTGCCGGCCGCGGCTGTCCACCAGCGGCGCCTCGAACACCAGCACCGGCACCCGCACCCCGTCCGAGCGCTGGAACACGGTCTCGAATTGCGGCGTGATGGTCCCGGCCAGCACGCCGGCGAAGCGTTCCTCGTAGTCCTTCATCGCTTCCGGCGCCCAGTAGGGCATCGGCGGCTTCTTGCCGACCAGTTCTTCGGCCGACAGCCCGACCATCTGGCAGAAGGCCTTGTTGACGTAGGTGACGCGCCCCTCCAGGTCGCGCGCGCGCAGGCCGGTCAGCAGCGAATTCTCCATCGCGGTGCGAAAGGCCATCTGCTGGCGCAGCGCGGCTTCGGCCGCCAGCGTGCGCGAGATGTGACGCCACAGCGTCATGAGGCTGAGCAGCAGGCCGAGCGCCAGCACGATCACCGAGCCGACCAGCAGGTTCGGCAACAGGCGCGGCGTGCCCTTCACGCTGTCGGTGGCGAGCACGATCGAACTGCCCGGCAGATCGAGCGCGCGCCGGTGCGTGTAGATGCCGCGCCCGGGGCCGCCGTCGGCGCGCTCGGCGATCGGGTGGTCGTCGCGGTCGAGCAGGGCGAGGTCGTTGTCCTGGGCGAACCACCATGGCACGGTCTCGTCCAGCAGCACCTTCAGGCTGTAGCTGGCGACCAGGCTGCCGGCGTATTCGCCGCGCTTGAACAGCGGCAGGTAGTAGTCGACCATGCCGGGCGCATGGGCGCTGGCGCCGTAGGGCTCGGTGTAGCGGCCGGCGCGCGTCAGGCGCGCCATCTCCAGGGTCTCCCGGCCCACTTTCGCCAGCCCGGCGGGCGGCAGTTCCAGGCCGTGGTGGGCCAGTACGGCGCCGTCGGCGCCGAGCCACAGCACGCGCCGCAGTTCGTGGCCGTTCTTGAACATCTGATTGAGCCGTGCCTGCAGCTGTTCCGGCGTGGGCGGCTTGGACACCAGGTCGGCGCCGAGGACGGCCAGCGCCTCCTCGCTGCGCGCCAGCTCGAAGCGCAGGGTCTGCTCGACCCAGAGCGTATCGGCGATCAGCTGTTCCTGGCGCTCGTTGGCTTCCATCTGGCGCGCCTGCCAGGGAAGCCAGATCAGCACCGCCAGGAACAGCAGCACCAGCAGCAGCGGCACCAGCCAGCGCCAGGGGCGGGAGAGGCTGGCGCGGCGCGGCAGCCGGAAAGGATTTTTCATGCGATACCGTGGAACATTCCTGTTTCCGATGTTATTGTGGAAATCCACAATTGCAAGGCAAAATGGTGGTGAGCAGACTGTTCTGTGCTGGTAAATACAATAATTCGATACACCAAGGAGACATCATGCAGATCAAAACCCTGGTCGCGGCCTTTGCCGTCGCCCTTTCCATGAACGCCGCCTGGGCCCAGGCGCCGATCGTCATCAAGTTCAGCCACGTGGTGGCGACCGACACTCCGAAGGGGCAGGCGGCGGAGCGTTTCAAGGAACAGGCCGAAAAGCTGACGAAGGGGCGCGTGAAGGTCGAAGTGTATCCGAACAGCCAGCTCTACAAGGACAAGGAAGAACTCGAGGCCCTGCAGCTGGGCGCGGTGCAGATGCTGGCGCCCTCGCTGGCCAAGTTCGGCCCGCTCGGCGTGAAGGAATTCGAAGCCTTCGACCTGCCTTACATCTTCCCGTCGAAGGCCGCGCTGTACGCGGTGACCGAGGGCCCGATCGGCAAGGGGCTCTTGAAGAAGCTCGAACCGAAGGGCATCACCGGCCTGGCCTACTGGGATAACGGTTTCAAGATCATGTCGGCCAACAAGCCGCTGCACGTGCCGGCCGACTTCCGCGGCCAGAAGATGCGCATCCAGTCTTCGAAAGTGCTCGACGCCCAGATGCGCGCCCTCGGCGCCAACCCGCAGGTGCTGGCCTTCTCCGAGGTCTACCAGGCCCTGCAGACCGGCGTGGTGGACGGCACCGAGAACCCGCCGTCGAACATGTACACCCAGAAGATGCACGAGGTGCAGAAGCACCTGACGGTGTCGAACCACGGCTACCTGGGCTACGCCGTCATCGTCAACAAGAAGTTCTGGGACGGCCTGCCGGCCGACATCCGCGCCCAGCTCGAGCAGGCCATGCGCGACGCCACCACCTTCGAGAAGGCGATCGCCCAGCGCGACAACGACCTGGCGCTGGAAGCCATCCGCAAGGCCGGCAAGACCACCATCTACAACCTGACGCCGGCCGAACAGGCGCAGTGGCGCCAGGCCCTGCTGCCGGTGCACAAGCAGATGGAAGGCCGGATCGGCAAGGACCTGATCCAGGCGATCAGCCGCGAGACCGCGAAGAAGTAAGCCGCGCGGAAGCAAGCCGATAGCAAGCCGATAGCAAGCCGATAGCAAGCCGATGGCAAGCCGGCGGCAAGCCGCCGGCGAATCCGGAACAGGCATCCCGCGTCACGGGTCCCGCAGCGTGCTGCGGGGCGCGTGCACGTCCCTGTTCCTTCGCGCCCCTGCCTCCTGAAAGACATCCATGAAATTCCTCGATCGACTCGAAGAATGGATCATCGCGACCCTGATGGCGGCGGCGACCGTCGTCATCTTCATCGCGGTGGTCCATCGCTACCTGTCCGGCGTGCCGATTCCGGCGCTGCAGGACTACCTCATCCAGATCAACACCAGCTGGGCCCAGGAACTGTGCATCTACATGTTCGTGTGGATGGCCAAGTTCGGCGCGGCCTACGGCGTGCGCACCGGCATCCACGTCGGCGTCGACGTGCTGGTCAACCGCCTGAACCCGCGCTGGCGCGCCGGCTTCATCGTCTTCGGCCTGCTGGCCGGGGCCCTGTTCACCGGCATCGTCGGCACCCTGGGCGCCAACTTCGTCTGGCACATGTCGGAAACCGACCAGACTTCGGCCGACCTCGAATGGCCGATGTGGATCGTCTACCTGGCGGTGCCGCTCGGCTCCTACCTGATGTGCTTCCGCTTCCTGCAGGTGATGGTGAACTTCATCCGCACCGGCGAAGTGCCGCACCATGACCCGGCCCAGGTCGAGGGCCTGGACGACGACGACCTGCCGATCTCGAAAGGTGCCGCATGAACGCCGCCATCATTTTCATCCTGCTGCTGCTCCTGATGCTGACCGGGATGCCGATCTCGATCTCGCTCGGCCTGACGGTATTGACTTTCCTGTTCACGATGACGACGGTGCCGATCGAGTCGGTCGCGCTGAAGCTGTTCACCGGCATCGAGAAGTTCGAGATCATGGCCATTCCCTTCTTCATCCTGGCCGGTAACTTCCTCACCCATGGGGGCGTGGCGCGGCGCATGATCCGCTTCGCCACCTCGATGGTGGGCCACTGGCACGGCGGCCTGGCGCTGGCCGGCGTGGTGGCCTGCGCCCTGTTCGCGGCGGTGTCGGGTTCGAGCCCGGCGACCGTGGTGGCGATCGGCTCGATCATCCTGCCCGCCATGGTCAAGCAGGGCTATCCGAAGCGTTTCGGCGCCGGCGTGATCACCACCTCGGGCGCGCTCGGCATCCTGATCCCGCCCTCGATCGTGATGGTGATGTACTCGGTGACCACCAACACCTCGGTCGGCGCGCTGTTCATGGCCGGCGTGGTGCCGGGCCTGATGCTGGCTTTCCTGCTCGGCCTGACCACCTGGGTGCTGGCGAAGAAGCACGGCTACCCGCGCATGGCCAAGGCCAGCTGGGGCGAACGCTGGGATGCCTTCCGCAAGAGCGCCTGGGGCCTGTTCCTGATCGTGATCGTCATGGGCGGTATTTATTCGGGCGTGTTCACGCCGACCGAGGCCGCCGCGATCGCCGCCGTGTACGCCTTCATCATCTCGGTGTTCGTTTACAAGGACCTGCGCCTGGAACAGGTCGGCAGGGTGCTGCTGGACTCGGCCTCGTTGTCGGCGATGCTGCTCTACATCATCACGAACGCCGTGCTGTTCTCGTTCCTGATGACCAGCGAAAACATCCCGCAGCAAATGGCGGCCTGGCTCACCGGCCAGGGCCTGGGCGTGGTCGGCTTCCTGCTGGTGGTGAACATCCTGCTCTTGCTTGCGGGTAACGTGATGGAGCCATCCTCGATCGTGCTGATCATGGCGCCGATCCTGTTCCCGGTCGCGGTGACGCTGGGGATCGACCCGATCCACTTCGGCATCCTGATCGTGGTCAACATGGAAGTGGGCATGTGCCATCCTCCGGTCGGCCTGAACCTGTACGTGGCCTCCGGCATCACCAAGATGGGCATTTCCGAACTGACGGTGGCGGTCATGCCCTGGCTGCTGACGATGCTCGGCTTCCTGCTCCTGGTGACCTACGTGCCGGCGATCTCGTTGTGGCTGCCCAACCTCGTCTATGGATGATTCTCGAAAATCGTATATAAAAAACTATTCTTCGCCGGCACAGTTGCGTTATGATTGAGCGCTGTCGGCACCAGAGTGGTGCGGGCAACCGGACACAAGTCTTGGGGAGTGAGAGAAAAGCACGGTAGTCCATACCGGAGATCATGTGAGGAGACACACGTTCGACAGAAGCCGCGGGTACGCCTAGCGGCCGGGACGTGACCATGATTCAAAAGCGCACACTGTGCGCTTTTTTTTTGCGTGGACGGCGGCTGATGGATGCGGTGGGGGCGATACCTTGCCGTAGCAGGCTCGCGGAGAAGCTGGCAGCGCGTGGGCACGGGGTGCCTACGCCGGCCGCGCCCACCCTACGAAACGTATCGTCCTGGGCGAACGATTTGAGGATGCACGGCTTCCGTAGGGTGGGCACTTGTGCCCACGCGTTACGTGCGGCTCCGGCGGACGTCTGCCGCGGCTTGTCGCTCGCACCATCGGCCACTGACGCACAAGCGTTATGCGGCCAGCTCCTCCAGCGTCCGCGCATCCACTGGCCGGCTGAACAGGAAGCCCTGCCAGGCATCGCAGCCGATCTCGGCCAGGAACGAGCGCTGGGCCTCGGTTTCCACCCCTTCCGCGATGATGCCCAGCCCCAAGGATTTGCCTAGTGCGACCACGCTGCGCGCGATCGAGGCGTCGTTCGGGTCGTCGAGTACGTCGCGCACGAAACTCTGGTCGATCTTCAGCTGGTCCAGCGGCAGGCGCTTCAGGTAGCTCAGCGACGAGTAGCCGGTGCCGAAGTCGTCCAGCGAAAAGCCGATGCCGTGTTCGCGCAGGGCGCGCATCTTGTCGATCGTTTCCTCGACGCCCTCGATCATCAGGGTCTCGGTCAGCTCCAGCTTCAGGCGCGCCGGATCGGCGCCGCTGGCGCGCACGATCCCCAGCGTTTCGTCGACGAAGTCGCTCTGCAGGAACTGGCGCACGCTGACGTTCACCGCCAGCGTCAGGTGCGCGGTGGCCGGCGTGGCGGCCCATTCGGCCAACTGCTCGCAGGCGCTGCGCAGCACCCAGCGCCCGAGCGGCACGATCAGCCCGGAGGTCTCGGCGATTGCGATGAAGCCCGCCGGCCCGATCAGGCCGCGCTGCGGGTGCTGCCAGCGCACCAGGGCCTCGGCCCCGGTCAGCACCCCGCCGCCGTCGACCTGGCCCTGGTAGTGCAGCACGAACTGCGACTGGCGCAGCGCTTCGCGCAGCTCGGTCTCGATCGCGGTGCGGTAGGTCACCTCCAGCTCCATCGAGCTGTGGAAGAAGCGCAGCGTGTTGCGGCCCTGGCGCTTGGCCTCGTACATGGCAAGGTCGCCGCGCCGCATCAGGTCGTCGAGCTGCTGTTCGTGGCCGGTGCACAGCGTGACGCCGATGCTGCAGCTGGCGTGGTGCACGGCGCCGCCGACCTCGAACGGCTCGCGCAGCGACGCCAGGATCTTGTGGCCGACCGCCTCGGCATGGCGCCGCGCTTCCTCCTCGCTGGCGCCGAGCGCCTCGAGCAGGATCACGAATTCGTCGCCGCCCAGGCGCGCCACGGTGTCGACGATGCGGAAACTGTCGCGCAGGGCTTCGGCCAGGTCGCACAGCACGCGGTCGCCCGCCGGATGGCCGTAGCGGTCGTTGATGTTCTTGAACAGGTCGGCGTCGAACAGGATCATGGCCAGCGGCCGCGGGGTATGCGCGGCGCGGTCCAGTTCCAGCTCGGCCGCCTCGAAGAAGGCGCGGCGGTTGGCCAGGCCCGTCAGGTGGTCGCAGAAGGCGGCCTGGCGCCGCCGCTCGCTGGCGGCGCGCTTGTCGCTGATGTCGCGCAGGATCAGGCAGTAGCTCGGCGCTTCCGGATCGTCCAGGCCGAAGGCTTCGCGGTCGGGCAGGGGCGCGATCAGGGCGCTGCCCCAGAACTGGCTGCCGTCGGCGCGCAGGCGCAGGCCTTCGTCCAGGCTCCAGCCGTTGCGCTCGGCCTCGCGCAGGCGGTCGCACAGGTGTTCCGGCGTCATCGCGTCCTGCGGATAGAAGATCGAATAGGGCGAGCCGATGGCGTGTTCGCCGAAGCCGGTCACGCGCCCGATGCTCTCGTTCCAGTCGCAGATGCGCCCCGAGCGGTCGAGCGAGACCAGGGCGTAGTCGCTGATGCGGGTCAGGATGGCGTTGAGCCAGGCGTCGCTCTGGCGCAGCTGGCGCTCGCGCCGCATCTCGGCGGTGATGTCCTGGATCACGGCCATGATGCGGGTGTTGTCCAGCTTGAGCAGGGTGAGCGACAGGATCTGCGGGGCGTGCTTGTTGCCGCGCCCGTGCTCGGCGCTGCGCAAATGGATGTGCAGGCCTTCGAACACCATGCCGTTGGCGCGCGGGTATTGCTGGCACTGGAAGCGCAGGTCGGGCGCGACGCCTTCCAGCGCGGTGAAGAGGTTGCTCAGGCAACCATCGGACGAGAGCGGCATCAGGAGCTGCGCCGAGATCGGGTTGATCATCGCGATCTCGCCGTCGATCCCGGCCTGCACCAGGCCGACCGGTGCCAGGTAGAGGAACTGGATCAGCGCCTCGTGCTCGGCGCGCAGCTGTTCGACGCTGTCGTCCATCGGCATCACCGGCGCTGGACCAGCACGTAGCGGGTGTTGCCGGCGGCGCTGGCCAGCAGGCGCAGCTTGACCTTGATCGGGCGCATGCGCAGCGTCAGCACGTAGTCGATGGTATCGTCCAGTTCGCTGGCATCCTCCGCCGCGTCCTCGAAGCGCTGCGCCACCATGAAGTTGTTCAGGCAGGGCGCGACGTTGGTGAACAGCGGCTCGCCGATCACGCGCTGCGGCGACAGGCCGGCGGCCTGCGACTCGACCGCGTTGTAGCGTTGCACATTGGTGTCGGCGTCGAAGCCGATCACGCCGAAGTCGAGCGCGTCGAGCTGCTCCTGGCTGCTCGCGTCCAGCAGGTCGGCGAGCCCGCGGGCGTCGAAGGTGGGGGTGGCATTGGTCATGTTGCTGGCTCCAGTGAGATCGGCGGCGGTTCAGAGTTGACGGTGGGAAACGGATGTTGGCATGCGCTTCGCGTTTGTGTCAATTGTGCGCGCTACCGGTCTTTACAAACCTGATGCGGTGTTGACACAGTCGTTGCACGGCTGGCACCATCGCCAGCCCATATTTCACCTTCCTTGTCGGGATATATATACATGGAACAGTCTGCGCCGCGCCCGGCCTGGTGGCAAGATGCAAGCGCGGTCGAGCGCGTGGTGCGCGACCTGGTCGGCGCCGAGCTGGCGCTGGCGCGCCCCGGCCGTACGTTGCCGGCCCAGCCCTGACCGCCCGGCATCGACCTGGCGCGCGATCTCGGCGCCGATTCGCT
>DNCF01000202.1:0-4586 GCA_003484545.1 Massilia sp.
GCTTCCTCGACCAGCGCCGCGTTCTGCTGGGTCATGCTGTCCATCTCGATGATCGACATGTTGACCTGCTCGATGCCGGCGCTCTGCTCGGCGCTGGCGTTGGCGATCTCGCTCATGATGTCGGTCACGCGCTTGACGCTCGCCACCACCTCGTCCATCGTCACGCCGGCCTGGCCGACCAGCTTGCTGCCGCGCTCGACCTTCTCGACCGAGTCGCCGATCAGGGTCTTGATTTCCTTGGCGGCGGCAGCCGAGCGCTGCGCCAGGTTGCGCACTTCGGAGGCCACGACCGCGAAGCCGCGGCCCTGTTCGCCGGCGCGCGCCGCTTCCACGGCGGCATTCAGCGCCAGGATGTTGGTCTGGAAGGCGATGCCGTCGATGACGCCGATGATGTCGGCGATCTTGCTGGCCGAGCTATTGATCTCGCCCATCGTGCCCACCACCTGCGACACCACGTCGCCGCCCTTGCGCGCCACGTCCGATGCGGTCGCTGCCAGCTGGTTCGCTTCGCGCGCATGGTCCGCGTTCTGCTTGACGGTGGTGGTCAGGGTTTCCATGGCCGAGGCGGTCTTCTCGAGCGAGCTGGCCTGCAGTTCGGTGCGCGAGGACAGGTCGATGTTGCCGGCGGCGATTTCGCGCGAGGCGGTGCCGATGGTCTCGGTGCCGCGGCGCACCTGGCCGACGATCTTGACCAGGCTGTTGCGCATTTCGCTCATTTCGGCCAGCAGGCTGCCGCGCTCGGCGGTGCTGGTGTCGATCGCGATCGCCAGGTCGCCATGGGCGATGCTGCCGGCGATCTTCGTGGTGTAGTCGGGCTCGCCGCCCAGTTGCTTGAGCAGGCCGCGGGTGATGATCCAGGCGGCGACCACGCCCATGACGACGGCAACGACCAGCATGATGACCATGAAGTTACGGGCGTTGACGAAGGCGTCGGCGGCGTCCTGCTGGCTCTGGGCGCTCTGCTTGTCTTCCAGGGCGACCAGCTTGTCCAGCGCTTCGGTCCACTTCTTCTGGACCGGACGCACTTCGCGCACCATCACGCGGGTGGCGTCCATGGCATTGTTGGCGAGGTAGAGTTCCGAGGCCTTGGCGATGGCCGGCAGGGCGGCGGCTTCGTGCTGCTTGACCTCGGCCAGCAGGGCCTTCTCGGCGTCGCTGCCGTCGGCCGCGAAGATCTGGCTCAGCTTGTTCTGCGCTTCGCTGTACTTGGCGCTCTGCTCCTTGAATTTCTTGAGCTCGGGTTCCATGTCGGCCGGATCGGCCATCAGGGTCAGCACGCGCAGCGAAGCGAGGCGGTCCTGCACGTTGTTGCGCATCTCGATGACCATGCGGCTCGACACGTTGTTCACGCTCACCACGTGATCGAGACGGTCCTGGATCTGGGCCATGCGCAGCACGCCAACCACGGTGACGGCCACCAGCAACACCAGCACCAGGGCAAAACCCAGCCCCAGGCGCATCCCGACCTTCATGTTCGATAAATTCATCTCGCCCTTCCCTCTTCTGTTGATCAGATTTGCTTTGGAATTGTTATGTCCGCGTGAAGTCCTGTTCGACAACAGCTTCCCCTGCGGAAATTGTGTTTTCCGAAAGGATAATGCAACCGGGCTGTCGAGTCAGGAAAAATCTGCATCTGGAAGGAAACGTCTCACGGGACGGTAACGTTTCTTCAGCAAATCTTCAGTGTTGCAAACGAAATTATGGATGGGGTCTTGCCTTAGGGCAAGCTCGGCCGGACCTGTCTACACAAATTCCGATGACCGTGTAGTAAATTTCCTACAGGAATAATAGTCACAAGACGCGGGGCGTCCCGGTTTCGGGCGCGGGTGCACGGCGGTGGTGCATGGCGCACCACCGCGGAGCGGAAAGAAAAGGAAGAAAGAGGAAGCCTCGGCGATCAGAGGTCGCGGATATGCGCGGCCGCTTCGAGCAGCAGGCCCGGATCGCCGCCGGCGAGTTTTTTCGGATCGGACAGCATCTGGCGGAAGGCGCGCGCGCCCGGCAGGCCGGCGGTCAGGCCCAGCATGTGGCGCGTGATGCTGTTCAGCTTCAGGCCATGGCCGCCATGGCGCGCCAGCTGGTCGGCAATGTAGGGCACCATCGCGGCCAGCACCTCGGCGCGGGTCTTCGCGGGCGCATTATCGCCGTAGAAACGCTCGTCCCAGTTCGCCATCACCCAGGGGTTGTGATAGGCCTCGCGTCCGAGCATGACGCCGTCGACGTGCGCCAGGTGGGCCGCGATCTCGTCATCGGTCTTCACGCCGCCGTTGATGATGATTTCCAGCTCGGGAAAATCGCGCTTGAGCTGGTAGGCCACGTCGTAGCGCAGCGGCGGGATCTCGCGGTTCTCCTTGGGCGACAGGCCCTTCAGGATGGCGTTGCGGGCGTGGACGATGAAGGTGCCGCAGCCGGCGTCGGCGATGGTGCCGACGAAATCGCGCACGAAGTCGTAGCTTTCGTTGTGGTCGATGCCGATGCGGTGCTTGACCGTCACGTCGATCGTCACCGCGTCGCGCATCGCCTTCACGCAGTCGGCCACCAGCTGCGGCTCGTTCATCAGGCAGGCGCCGAACGCGCCCTTCTGCACGCGCTCGGATGGGCAGCCGCAGTTCAGGTTGATCTCGTCGTAGCCCCAGTCCTGTCCCAGCTTCGCGCTTTTCGCCAGGTCGGCCGGCTCGCTGCCGCCCAGCTGCAGGGCGATCGGATGCTCGACCTCGTCGTAGCGCAGGTGGCGCTCGACGTCGCCGTAGACCAGCGCGCCGGTGGTGACCATCTCGGTGTACAGCCAGGTGTGACGGGTGATCTGGCGATGGAAGACGCGACAGTGGCGGTCGGTCCAGTCCATCATCGGGGCAACGCTTAATGTTCTCTTACTGTATTTCATTGAATTCCTACTTTTCCCTTTCAGGGGAGGCTAAGCCAGTGCATGCAGCGTTCGCGGAAAACCCACCCTGCGGCCATGCATGTGCGACAGCCGGCGTCGATACTGAGGGTTGGGGATGCCTGGTGCTTGCGGAGAATCGCGGCCGATTGGAGCCCGGCGCTGCAACGACATTCGCGGGGGAAGCGAATATTATCCCAAAACGCCGCATCGACTGCCACTTGAGCGTTCGCGCTTCTCCGATCCTGCCGAAAGCACAAGCCGGAAAAAGATGCCGCATTGCATTCGCAGTCTGCCTTCATCTAGAATGACAGCAGCGATCTTCCCGGCCCGATGCCTTGCGATCCCCGCGGATCCATATCGGCCCTGTCGTTTTTGCAAATCAGCGGCATCTCGCGTGCCCCCCACCTTATCTCGTACAAACATGAGCATCGTAATCATCAACTGGCGGGGGGGCGAAAACGATCCCTTCACCTATTTCAGCGCATGCATGAAGCAGGCGATCGAGCGGATGGGCCGCCCGACCCACATCGTCGACCTCGACGGGCACACCATCCGCAAGCTGGCGGAACTGAGCAGCGAGCGCATCGATTTCGTCATCCTGTGGCAGGGCCTGGGCTCGCAGCTCGGCGCCACGGACACCAGTTCCATCACCGTCTGGGACCAGCTGAAGGTGCCGGTCCTGTCCTACCACGGCGACCATCCCTGCCACATGCCGATCCACCACAAGGCGACGTCGCCATGGGTGCACCATATCTACGCCTCGGCGGCGTTCACCATGTTCGCGAACAAGTACGTGCCGCGCGAGAGCGGCGCGACCTTCTTCGCGCAGCCGACCTGGTTCACCGACGGCGTCAAGGGCCGGTTCGAGGGCGATTTCTTCGTCCTGCCGAAGAATCTCGACGATCTCGACACGACGCTGGACGGATGGCGCAAGGCGCCGGAACGCCGGGTCGCCAGCTTCCTGCTGAACGCCGCGGACGCGATCATCGGCGAATTCCGGAACGGCAACCGCACCAGCCATCACGACATCATCGACAACATGCTCGACGCCGAGACGATGGCGGCGCTCTGCGCTGATCTGAAGAGCGAAGAGTTCACGGTGCGCATCCACCTCCACAAGCTGCTCGACAAGATCTATCGCAACGCGGTGTCCGAGCACATCGTCAACGACCTCAAGGATGTGCCGCTGAAGATCTACGGGCGCGGCTGGGAGCGCTTCCAGCGCCGGCAAAACCCGAACCACGAGTACCTGGCGTTCGACACGATGTCGGACAATGCTTTCCAGTATGCGTCGCGCTACGGCATTCTCGACGTGGCGCCGATCCACGACTGCCTGCACGACCGCACCCTGCGCGCGATGAGCAACCGCGCGGGCTTCCTGATGGGCGCCGACTGGCCGTACGAGACTTTGCTCGGCACCGACTACAGCGACCTGTTCTTCGACGGCGCCGACGGCAGCGTGCGGACGCGGGCCGAGCGTGTCATGCAGTCGCCGGAAGCCCACCGGGCGCGCTGCTGCGAATTCGCGCGGCACTACCAGAACCACTTCTCGCTCTTCGGCTTCATCAAGTACTTCGAGCAGATGAGCGACACGGTCAGGGCCCGCGCGCGGGGCTGATCCGGCCGGGAATGAATAAATAAATAAATGACGCCCGCCTGGGCGACGCCGCAGGCGGCGCCCAGGTGGGCAGCCTCAACCTAG
>DNCF01000202.1:4869-8690 GCA_003484545.1 Massilia sp.
AGGCCGCCCGCCTGGGCGCCCCCGCAGGGGGCGCCCGGGTGGCCAGCCTCAACCTAAGCGGGCGGCCAGGTCGGCGCGCACCGCCGCCAGCACCGGTTCCCACTCGCCCGCCACCTGCTGGCGGTACAGGCGCGCGTTGCCATACCAGGGCGTGTCGCTGCGCTCGAGCTGCCAGCGCCAGTCCGCCAGCGTGCCGCCCGCGAGCAGGATCAACACCGGCTTGCCCATGGCTCCGGCCAGGTGCGCCACGCTGGTGTCGACCGTCACCACCACGTCCATCTGCGCCACCAGCGCCGCGGTGTCGCCGAAGTCCTTCAGTTCCTCGCCGAAGTGGCGCACCCGGCCATCGGCCTCGAGCGCGGGGCGGTCGAGCGGGCGCAGCTCCTTTTGCAGCGAGACGAACTCGTAGTCCGCGGACGCCAGCTCGGCGATGGCGGAAAAGCCCAGGCTGCGGAAGCGGTCGAGGCGGTGGTGCTGGTTGCCGCTCCACACCAGGCCGACGCGCGGACGGGTCTTCTCGCCCAGCCGCGCGGCCCAGGCCGCGCACTTGCCCTCGTCCGGCGCCAGGTAGGCGCCCGGGTCCGGAATGCTGGCGGCGTCGGTCTTGAACGCCAGCGGCAGGCTCAGCAATGGGCAATGCAGGTCGAAGCGCGGCAGCGGATCGCCCTTCGCCATCACCTGATCCACGCCGGGTAGCCTGGACAGCAGGTCGACCAGGGCCGGCTGCACCTCCAGGATCACCCGGGCGCCGCGCTGCGCGACCAGCGGCGCGTAGCGGCAGAACTGCAGCGTGTCGCCCAGGCCCTGCTCGGCGTGCAGCAGGATGGTCTTGCCGGCCAGGTCTTCCCGCCCCTGCCACAGCACCGCGTCGAAATCGCGCTTCTCGCGGAAGACGTTCAGGGTCTCGACCTCCCAGCGGGCCTCGTAGTCCTGCCAGCCCTGCTCGAACTGGGCCAGCAGCAGGTTCAGGAGCGCGCGGTTCCAGCGTGCCGGCGCGAAGCCGGGCGACAGCTCCAGCGCGCGCGCGTAACTCGCCTGGGCTTCGTCGAAGCGGCCGAGGTCGGCCAGCGCGATGCCGCGGTTGGCATGCCCGGCCGGTTCTTCGGGGCGCACGTCGATGACGGTCTCGAAGGTAGCCAGCGCATCCTCGTAGCGCAGCATCGAGCGCATCAGCAAGCCGCGGGTCAGCAGGAAATCGATGTTCTCCGGCTCGAGCGCCAGCGCGCGGTCGATGCTGGAGGTGGCGGCGTCGAACTGGCCCAGCTCGCGCTGCGCCTGCGCACGCAGCTGCAGCATGCCCGCATCGTCGGCGTCCATGGCCAGGGTGCGCTCGAGCGCCTCGAGCGCGGCTTCGTTCCGGTTCAGCTGCACCAGCAGCCGGCCCCGCTGGCGCAGCGCGTCCGCATGCGCGGGCTCCAGCGCCAGCGCGCGTTCGCAGTCGTGGAGGGCTTCCGGGTAGCGCTTCAGGCGCTGGAAGGACACCGCCCGGTTGTGCCAGGCGGCGGGCGAACCGGAATGCAGCTCGAGTGCCCGGGTATAGCTGTCCACGGCCTCCTCGGGGCGGCCCAGGGTGTGCAGCACGATGCCGCGGTTGTACCAGGCGTCGGCGAACGCGTCGTTCTGGGACAGCGCGGCCTCGTAGCTGGCCAGCGCCTCCTGGTAGCGCGCCATGTCCTTGAGCACGTTGCCGCGGTTGTTGTGCACCTGCGCCGCGGCAGGGTTGAGCAGCATGGCGTAGTTCAGGCCCATCAGCGCCGCACCGTGCTGGCCGAGCGCGTGCAGGACCAGCGCGCGGTTGTTGATCGCATCGACGTCGTCGGGATTGCTTGCGAGGACGCGGTCGTAGCTGGCGAGCGCTTCGTCGAAACGGCCGAGGGCCTGCAGCGCGCTGCCGCGGTTGAAGTGGATGTCGGTGTCGTCGCCGGACAGGGCGATGGCGCGCCCGTAGCTGTCCAGCGCTTCGTCGAAACGGCCCAGCTCCTTCAGCGCGTTGCCGAGGTTGGCATGGGCGTCGGCATGCTTGGGGTTGATCGCCAGCGCCGAACGGATGAAGCCGGCGGCAATATTATAGTTACCGCCGTGGAAGGCGATGATGCCGGTGTGGTGCAGCGCCTCGAAGTGTTTCGGGACCAGGCGCAAGACCTGCTCGTACGCGGCCAGGGCCTTGTCGAGCTGCCCTTCGATGTGCAGGGTCAGGCCTTCGTTGAACAATTGGGCGACGCGCGCCTGGGCGGGATTCGACTTGGAGAACGCTGGTGCGCCCCTGCTGGATTTCGACATGGTTGCCTTTGCTTTGGTACGGCGGGCCGCGCGCGGGGCCGCGGACTGGGACGCCGGCCGAGGAGCCGGCGGAGGATGGCGCGCATGCCATTATAAGAGGCGCTGTTTACGTACGGCAAGAAACTGAGGCCTGATCATCGTCATGTGAGGGCTGCACGCCACATTTTTAGGCAACTAAAAAATATCGAAAAAAATTTCCATGTGGCATTTAATGGATGTGTGGAAACGGTCGTCTTGTACTTTTGAGAGCAGATGAACTGCTCCTTGAACCTAACCCACTGGAGCCCAACATGCTGAGCCTTCACACCAACGCCGCCTCGCTGTCCGCACAAAATTCCCTGTCGGCGACCCAGAACAAGCTGTCGACCTCGATGACCCGCCTGTCGACCGGCTTCCGCATCAACTCGGCCATGGACGACGCAGCCGGCCTGCAGATCGCCACCCGCCTGAAAGCACAGACCAGCGGCATGGCCGTTGCAATGCGCAACACCCAGAACTCGATCTCGATGCTGCAGACCGCCGAAGGTTCGCTCGACGAGACCAACAACATCCTGGTCCGCATGAAAGACCTGGCCACCCAGGCTGCCGACGGTTCGTCGTCGAAGGAAGACCAGACCGCGATGCAGGCCGAGTACGACTCGCTGGCTAGCGAACTGTCGAACATCATGGCCAACACCAAGTTCGGCGGCACCGCCCTGCTGAACAAGGACAGCGGCAAGCTGAAAGGTGACGTCAAGTTCCAGATCGGCGCCGACAAGGCCGAGCAGATGACCGGTTCCTTCGGCTCCGAACTGACCGCCGTCCACACCGACATCCTGGGCGCCACCACCCGCTTCGCAGGCGGCGACACCGCCACCACCGTGACCACCGCCGGCGCCGAGATCAGCGGCACCGACGCAGCCGCCGGCGCGACCGCCGCCAACGGCACCATCGAGAAGCTGTCGAAGGCGATCAACTCGGTCAGCGCCCTGCGCTCGAAGATCGGCGCCGTGTCGAACCGTCTGGACCACGTCTACAACAACCTGTCGAACATCAGCACCAACACCGCCAACGCAACCGGCCGTATCATGGACGTCGACTTCGCAACCGAAAGCGCGAAGATGACCTCCAACCAGATGCTGATGCAAGCCGGCACCGCGATGCTGAAGCAGACCAACAGCATGTCCTCGATGGTCATGTCGCTCCTGCAGTAATACCGACTCGCCCTGGCCGACCGGCCGGGTTGTACCAGGGCCAGCCGCTTCCACGGCTGGCCTTTTTCTTTTGAGCGCGCGCCATGGCCAGCATCCCTCCCATCCCTTCCCTCCCTCCTCCGGTCGTGCCGCCGCTGCTGGCGCCCGCCGTCGCCGCGGTCGCCCCCGTCGCTTTCGCCGCGGCGGAAAGCCAGCTGCCGCTGCCGCAATCGCAGCCGGTGGCGGCCAATTCTTCCGCCACGACCGCGGGCGATGCCCAGGCCGACGGTGCGGCAATGCGGCCGGACCAGGTATTCATGTCGCGCCAGCTGGTGTTCCCGCAGGCCGACGCCCGCGCGCTGGCGACGA
>DNCF01000207.1:0-224 GCA_003484545.1 Massilia sp.
TGCGAACTGTGCTTCGCGGCGCGGCGCGCGGACCGCGAGGCGGTGCTCGCCGCCGCTGACGCCAGCGGCACGCTTGTGACGCGGGTCGGGACCATCGATGCCGAGCCGGGCCTGCGCTTCGTGGACGGGTCGGGGGCGCCGCTCGATCTGCAGGTCGGCGGGTGGGATCATTTCAGCGGCGCTTGATGTTCAAGCGCTGTACAGCGTGGATTCAAGAACCCACC
>DNCF01000207.1:476-6201 GCA_003484545.1 Massilia sp.
GCGTGGATTCAAGAACCCACCCTGTCGGACCCATGCATACCCGGCCGCCAACGATCACCCGGTGCGCGGCACCTTGCGGTCGTCGTACGGCCCGTGCTCCATCCAGTACTGCCGGAACGCCAGGCGCACGTTGTCGCGCAACTCGGCGTCGTTCCAGGGTTTCGTATAGAACTTGTAGATCGCGCCGCGGTTGATCGAATCGAGCACGATGTTCACGCCGGTGTAACCGGACAGGATGATGCGCATGGTGTCGGGGTACATCTCCTTCACCTTGCTGAGGAACTCGGTGCCGCTCATGACCGGCATGCGCTGGTCGCACATCACCACCTGCACCCGGTACAGCGCCAGCAACTCGAAGGCTTCGGATGGCGAGGAGGCGGTGAGCACGCGGTAGTTGTCGCGCCTGAACAGGCGATGCAGGGCGCTCAGGGTGTCGACATCGTCGTCGACCACCAGGATGGTCTGCACGTTGCTGTCGTCGGCCGCCGGCATGTCGGGCGCGGCGAGGTTCTTGCGCACCAGCTGGGCCAGCTGGGCCGGGGCCAGCGCGCGCGAAAAATGGAAACCCTGGATCTCGTCGCAGCGGTTGCGCCGCAAATACGCCATCTGGGCGCGCGTTTCCACACCCTCGGCGATCACCTGCATGTGCAGGCTGTGCGCCATGCTGATGATCGCCAGCGCGATCGCCGCGTCGTCCGGATTGTTGACGATGTCGCGCACGAACGCGATGTCGATCTTCAGCTTGTCGATCGGGAAGCGCTTCAGGTAGGCCAGGCTCGAGTAGCCGGTGCCGAAGTCGTCGATCGCGATCCGGATGCCGAGCGCCTTCAGGCGCTTGAGCACCTCGATGGTGCGCTCGGCGTTGGTCATCAGGGCGCTCTCGGTCAGTTCCAGCTCGAGCATGCCGGGCTCGATGCCGTGGCGCTCGATGGCGGCGCGCACCACGCCCTCGAGGTCGCCCTCGACGAACTGGCGGCTCGACACGTTCACGGCCACGCGCAGCTCGCGCACGCCCTCCCCGTTCCATGCGGCGATCTGGCGGCAGGCCTCGTCGACGATCCACTCGCCGACCCGCACCACCATCCCGGTTTCCTCCAGCACCGGCACGAATTCGGCCGGATAGACCAGGCCGTGGCCCGGACGGTTCCAGCGCAGCAGGGCCTCGACGCCCGACACGCGCCCGGTGTTCAGCTCCAGCTTGGGCTGGTAGTGCAGCACGAACTCGCCGCCCTCGAGCGCGCCGCGCAGGGCCACTTCCAGGTCCAGGCGCGCCAGCACCTGGACGTTCATGCCGGCGGTGAAGAAGCGGTAGCCGTCGCGCCCGGCCTCCTTGGCGCGCACCATGGCGGTGTCGGCGTACTTGACCAGGGTACTGGGTTCGAGCGCGTCGTCGGGGTACATCGCGATGCCGATGCTGGCCGTGAGCACCGCCTTTTGTCCGTTCAGGTCGAACGGCGCGCGCAGCGATTCGCGGATCTCGTTGGCCACGCGCACCGGTTCCTGCTCCTGCTCGCGGGTCATGGTCAGGATCAGCGCGAACTCGTCGCCGCCCAGGCGCCCGACCGAATCGCGCAGGCCGATCACCTTCACCAGGCGGTTGCTGAACTGGCGCAGCAGTTCGTCGCCCAGCGCCGGCCCGAGCGAATCGTTGACGATCTTGAAGCGGTCGAGCGTGATGAACAGCACCGCCAAGCGCCAGGCCTTGTCCTGGGCCAGTTCGATCGCCTCGCGCAGGTTCTGGAAGAACAGCGTGCGGTTCGGCAGGCCGGTGAGCGCGTCGTAGCTGGCCAGGTGCTTCAGGCGCTGCTGCGCGTGGATGCGTTCGCTGATGTCGCGCGCGACCGCGATCAGGAGCTTGCTGCTGCCGGCCTCCTGCCACTGCCAGCTGATCTCGACCGGCACCGCGCCCTCGCCGCCGGCGCGCAGCAGCTCGGTCTCGGCGATGTCGGACTCGTGGGCCGCGCCGTTGGTGGCGAGGTGGCGCCGCAGCTGGTCGGCGGTGGTCAGGCCCAGGGCCACCGGATCGATGCGCAGCAGCGCGTCGCGCGAAAAACCGAGCATGCGGCAGGCGCCGTCGCTGACGTCGACCAGCGCCAGGCTGGCCGCGTCGATCAGGAAGATGCCGTCGGAGGTGGCATCCATGGCGCGCCGGAAGCGTTCCAGTTCGGCCGTGCGCTCGCGTACCGTGCGTTCCAGGTTGGCGCCGTGGGCCAGCGATTCGCGGTGCATCAGGCGCACTTCGAGCAGGTTGCGGATGCGGGTCATCACCTCGACCGTGTCGAGCGGCTTGCCGATGAAGTCGCGCGCGCCCGCTTCCAGCGCAGCCAGCTTCTTGTCCGGCTCGGCCGTCACCACCAGCACCGGCAGCCAGGACTCGCTTTCCAGCGGCTTCAATGCCTCCATCACCTGGAAGCCATCCATGCCCGGCATGTGCAGGTCGAGGATGATCAGGTCGAAGCGGTGCTTCAGGTGCAGCGCCACCACCTGGCGCGGGTCGGTGGTACTGTGCACGTTCTCGTACCCGGTCGTCTTGAGCAGGTATTCGAGCAGCTGCACGTTGACCGGCTGGTCGTCGACGACCAGCACGCGTGCGCGCCGCACATCGGCGGGCGTGATCATGTTTCGGTTCCTTTCCCGGCACGCAGCTGGGCCAGCGTGCCGTCGATCGCTTCGTTGAACTTGTCGATATCGACCGGCTTCGTCAGGTAGCGGAAAAACCCTGCCGCCAGGCCGCGCTCGATGTCGCTGGCCATCGCGTTGGCGGTCAGCGCAATCACGGGGATGCCGGCCGTCCGCGGGTCGCGCCGCAGTTCGGCGAGCACCTCGTAGCCGCTCATACCGGGCAGGTTGATGTCCATCAGGATGATCTCGGGACGCTGCTCGCGCGCCAGCGCCAGGCCGGCCGGGCCGTCGGCGGCGGCGATCAGGCGCAGGTCGGGCCGGAAGCGCACGATTTCCTCGACCAGCTTCAGGTTGGCCGGGTTGTCCTCGACGTAGAGCACGAGGTGGATTGCACGATCGGTACGGCCGGCTGGCTCCTCCGCCGGGTGGGCCGCGGCGTCTTTCATTAACGCCAGCGGCACGGTGGTCCCCAGCTCGATCGCGAACACGCTGCCCACGCCGGGGCTGCTGCTGACTTCGATCGAACCGCCCATCAGCTCGACCAGGCGGCGCGTCACCACCAGGCCGATGCCGGTGCCCTCCTGGGCGCCGGCCTCCTGGCCGAGGCGGTTGAAGGGCTGGAACAGGCTGTCGAGCTGGTCGGCGCGCAAGCCCATGCCGGTGTCCTGCACCGAGATCCGCATGCGCTCGGGCGTGAGCTGGACGCAGTCGAGCACCACGGCGCCGGCGTCGCGGTTGTACTTGATCGCGTTCGACAGCAGGTTCAGCAACACCTGCTTCAGGCGGGTGCGGTCGGCCAGCAGCACCGCGTCGACCGTTTGCGGGAACAGCACGCGGATGCCGCGCCCGGCCGCCAGCGGCTCGACCATGGTGCGGCACTCCTCCAGCACCTCGGCGAGGGCCACCGGCTCCATCGACAGCGAGACCGTGCCCGACTCCACCTTCGCCAGGTCGAGGATCTCGTTGATCAGGGTGAGCAGGTGGCGTCCCGACTTCAGGATGTGGCTGGCGAATTCCTTCTTCTGTTCGCTGGAGGTCGGCAGCGCCTCCGAGGTCAGGATCTGGGCGAAGCCGAGGATCGCGTTCAAGGGCGTGCGCAGCTCGTGGCTCATCGACGACAGGAAGGCCGATTTGGCCTGGTTGGCGTTGCGCGCCTCGTCGATCGCGTTGGCCAGTTCGGCGTTGGCCAGCGCCAGCTGCAGGGTGCGCTCGTCGACGCGGTGTTCGAGCTGCTCGTTCAGGCGCATCACTTCCTGCTGGGCGCGCGAGCGCTCCTGCGCCTCGCGCACGATTTCCCGGTTCGAGTCCTCGAGCTCGCGGGTGCGCTGCTCGATCTCGGTCAGCATGGCGTTGAAGGAATCGACCAGCTCGGCCGCCTCGTCGTTGCTGATGCGCGGCGCGCGGCGCGAATAGTCGCGCGTGGCGACCACGTCGCGCGCGATCTCGGTGATCGCGACGATCGGCGCGGTGATCACGCGGCCCAGGCGCCGCATCACGAGATACGCGATCGCCATCGCCAGCAGGGTCACGGCCAGCGCGATCGCCAGGTAGTCGAGGGTGCGCGAGAGCAGCCGGTTCTCGGCGCGCAGCCAGACCGTGCCGACCGTCTCGCCGTTCTCGACGATCGGCCGGAACACCACCAGGTAGCCGTCCTCGACGCGGGTGGCGGCCGCTTCGGCCTGGGCCGGGAATACTGTGCGCGCCCCGCCCGCGGCGTAGGACGCGAACAGGCGCCCGCGTTCGTCGTAGATGGCGGCGGCGGCCACCATCGGGCGGGTGCGCAGCAGCGCCAGGTTCTCGCCGGCCAGGCGGGCGTCGTCGAAGGCCAGCGCGGCCGAGGTCATGTGGCCGACCAGCTCGGCCTGGGTCGAGAGGTCGTTCACCAGCGAGCGGTGGTAGCTGCGCAGGTCGTAGCCAATCACCAGCCCGACCGAGACCACGAGCGCGGCCAGCGTGGTGGCCATCACCACGGCGACGAGCTTCTTGCGGAGCGACGGCAGGCGGATCATGCCGCCTCCGGCGTGGTCGGGCACTCGGGCAGGCTCCTTCCGCGCGCGCGCCACCCAGCCCGGATGGCAACGGCCATCACGACCGCGCCGGCCTGGCCCGGCAGCACGCGTATTGATGAAGCGACATTGAATTCTATTGAGTAAAAGAAACGCGGCGGATACCGCCGCGATGCAGGATAGCAGCATGGAATGTCAACGTGTCGCACGGGACATTTCCATGAATACAAACGGCGCCACTCTACCTTCTCGCAAGGCGCTTGGGTAGCGGCGGCCTGATTTTCCATGCAAGTTTGCCACACCGATAGCGGCCGGGGCGCGCTAGAATGGTTGCTGCGTGACCGATGCAGTCGCGCTGCAATGCAGGGGCGCCTTGCGACCCGCGTGCCGCAGCATTCTTATTATCCTGGAGGAGCCGCATGAGCAACGAGATTATCGAACTTGCAAGCAAAGTCGGCGAGGCGCTGCAGGCCAGGCGCCTGGTGCTGGCCACTGCCGAATCCTGCACCGGCGGCGGCGTGTCGCAAGCCATCACCGAGATCGCCGGCTCCACCGGGTGGTTCGACTGCGGCTTCGTCACCTATTCGAACAACTCGAAGACCGAACTGCTCGACGTCCCGGCCGCCCTGATCGCGCAATTCGGCTCGGTGAGCGAGGAAGTCGCCGCCGCCATGGCCGAGGGCGCGCTCTCGAACAGCGTTGCCGACGTCGCCCTGTCGACCACGGGCATCGCCGGCCCGACCGGCGCGGTCCCGGGCAAGCCGGTCGGCACGGTCTGCTTCGGCTGGTCGCGCGGCGGCACCACCATGACCGAGCGCCTGGTATTCCAGGGCGACCGCCACGCGGTGCGCGAACAAACCGTCATCCACGCGCTGCGCGGCCTGCTGCGCTTCATTGAATAGTGCGCGCTTGAGTAGAACGCGCGTAGCGAGGTCCGGCCCCGCGCGGTTCCCGCGGTTCGATGCATACCGCGTCCTGGCCGGCGCGGCGCTGCTGCTCGCGGGCGCGCAGGCGTCGTCGCAGCCGGTTCCACCGGCCGCATCGGCTGCGCCGCCGCTGCCGGTGTCCTCGCCCGTCCAGACCCCCCACGCCGCCGG
>DNCF01000209.1 GCA_003484545.1 Massilia sp.
TCGCGGCCCAGACCGACGCCGGCCTGATGGTGCCGGTGGTGAGGAACGCCGAGGCGCGCGACCCGTGGTCGGCCGCCGCCGAGGTGGCGCGCCTGGCGGAAGCGGCGCGCAGCGGCAAGGCCCTGCGCGAGGAGCTGAGCGGCTCGACCATCACGATCACGAGTCTCGGCGCCCTCGGCGGCATCGTCACCACCCCCGTCATCAACCGGCCGGAGGTGGCAATCGTCGGCGTCAACCGCATCATCGACAAGCCCGTGATCCTGAACGGCGCCATGGTCGCGCGCAAGATCATGAACCTCTCGTCCTCCTTCGACCACCGGGTGATCGACGGCATGGTGGCGGCCGAGTTCATCCAGACCATCCGCGGCTACCTTGAGTGCCCGGCAACCCTGTTCGTGGAGTGAGCCGATGAACCAAGTCAGTACCACCCTGCTCGTCATCGGCGGCGGTCCCGGCGGCTACGTGGCCGCGATCCGCGCCGGCCAGCTCGGCATCCAGACCGTGCTGGTCGAAGCGGCCACGCCTGGCGGCACCTGCCTGAACATCGGCTGCATTCCGTCGAAAGCCCTGATCCACGCGGCCGAGGAATTCGACAAGGCGAAGCACTACGCCGACGGCTCGGCGCTGGGCATCATGGCCAGCGCCCCGTCGATCGATGTGAGCCGCACGGTGCAGTGGAAGGACGGCATCGTCAAGCGCCTGACCAGCGGCGTCGGCGCCCTGCTGAAGAAGAACGACGTCCAGGTGATCAACGGTTTCGCCCGCATCCTCGACGGCAAGACGGTCGAGGTGAAGGGGCTTGATGGCGAACTGCTGCGCGTGCGCTGCGAGCACCTGCTGCTGGCCAGCGGCTCGGAACCCGTCGAGCTGCCGTTCATGCCGTTCGGCGGCATGGTGGTCTCCTCGACCGAGGCGCTGTCGCCGGCCGACCTGCCGCGGCGCCTGGTCGTGGTCGGCGCCGGCTACATCGGCCTGGAGCTGGGCACGGCCTACCGCAAGCTGGGCGCCGAGGTCACGGTGGTCGAGGCGGCCGAGCGCATCCTGCCGGCCTACGACGCCGAGCTGACCAAGCCGGTCGGCGCGGCGCTCAAGCGCCTCGGGGTCGAGCTGCGCCTGGGCTCCAGCGTGCTCGGCCTGAACGCGGCCGGCGACGGCGTGCGCGTGAAGGATGCGAACGGCGAGGAAACCGTGCTGGCGGCCGACCGCGTGCTGGTCGCCGTGGGCCGTCGTCCGCGCAGCGCCGGCTTCGGGCTGGAAAGCCTGCGGCTCGACATGAACGGCCGCGCCGTGAAGATCGACGACCAGTGCCGCACCTCGATGCGCAACGTCTGGGCGATCGGCGACCTGACCGGCGAACCGATGCTGGCGCACCGCGCCATGGCCCAGGGCGAAATGGTGGCCGAGATCATCTCCGGCAAGCGCCGCCATTTCACGCCGAACGCGATCGCCGCCGTCTGCTACACCGATCCGGAAGTGGTCGTGGTCGGCCTGTCGCCGCTGGATGCCGAACAGGCCGGGCTGGACGTCATCAGCGCGCACTTCCCGTTCGCGGCGAATGGCCGGGCGATGACGATCGAGTCGACGGACGGATTCGTGCGCGTCGTGGCGCGGCGCGACAACCACCTGATCCTGGGCTGGCAGGCGGTCGGGCGCGGCGTGTCGGAACTGTCCACGGCCTTCGGGCAATCGATCGAGCTGGGCGCCACGCTGGAAGACGTCGCCGGCACCATCCATGCCCATCCCACGCTGGGCGAAGCGGTGCAGGAGGCGGCGCTGCGCGCGCTGGGCCACGCGCTGCATATCTGATCGCGGCCGCAGCCCTTGCGGCCGATGCAGGAAAACGGATGCGCACGCCCCGTTTCCCTGCGCATCGGCCGCCGTTTTCCGGTAGAGCGTCCTCGCACATACATATGTGAAATACTGCCCGTCGATTTGCAACAATTACATGCCCATGCGATAATGTTTCAAGGCAGCAATATGCATGTCACCTATTATCAATGGAAGAAAGTTTGTAATGTTCAAGAAAACCGCAGTTGCAGCAGCGCTCGTTATCGCTTCGTCGGCGGCTTTTGCCCAGCAAGCTCCCCAGTTCTACGTCGGCGCCGATGTCGCCTCGACCAAGGTCGACGGTTTCGACCGTGACGAAGGCGCAGGCATCTTCGTCGGCTACAAGTTTAGCCCGAATGTCGCAGTGGAAGCAGGCTGGCACCAGCTGGCCGACATGAACGAACGCGTCTTTGGCGACAAGGTCAGCGTCAAGTACGAGCAAACCGAGATTTCGCTGATCGGCACCCTGCCGCTGAGCAATGGCTTCAGCGTCTATGGCCGCCTGGGCTACAACGAGGTCAAGGGCAAGCTGAGCGGCACGGTCGACGGCGTCCGCGTATCGGAATCGGGCACGGAAGACAAGGTCGTCTACGGCGCCGGCCTGTCCTACGCCTTCACCCCGGCCATCGACGGCCGCCTGGAAGTGCAGAAGCCGCACAGCGACATCACCAAGATCGCCGCGGGCGTGGTCTTCAACTTCTGATTCGCCTTGCGTCCGGCCTGGCCGGATCCCCAAGCATCAGGGCGCCGCGTGCGCCCTTTTTCGTTGGCGCGGCGATCGGAGCAAGCGCTTATGCATGGTGGTTGTCGGGAATCTTGACGTGCCCGCGCATAGCATATTTACACCCGTAAATTTTTCCGATATGAATCAATTGCTTGAAGAAATATTGACATATTGGCACGCTACTTGCTGACACGGAGGGTCCACACCAACCGGAGATCAATATGTCCCTGACTGTCCTGAAAAAAGCGCTGCTCGGCTCCTTGTTCTTTGCCTGCTCGTCCCTGTTTGCCGCACCGCTGGTCATCAATATCGACAACGCCGCCAGCTACGGCGAATTCGGTCAAGAAGGCAACACCGTGCTGACCTATGACATCGGCGCCAATTCGTATATCACCGGGATCAGCTACGACCTCAACGTTACCGCCTACAACCCGAGCTGGCTGATGGAACTCGGCCTGGCCATCACCAATTCGAAAACCAGTGAAGGCGTTTACTTCAACCCCGGCATCACGGACTGGTACCCGGGCACCGCTGTCTATTCGGGTGCGGCCGACCTGGAAGCGCTCGACCTGGCATTCTATGTCGGCAACGACGGCATCCTGCGCCTCGAGTTCTACGAGGACTTCGACGACATGTTCATCTCGCCCGACGGCCGCTGGAACTTCGGCACGATTACCATCGACTACACCCCGCAAGCCGCCGCCGTTCCGGAACCGGCCACTGCCCTGCTGCTGGGCGGCGGCGCGATGCTGATGGGCTTTGCCGGCCGCCGGCGCGCCCGCAAAGCCACGGTCGCGGCCTGAACCGCATCAAGTTCGACGACAAAGGCGCCACTGGCGCCTTTATTCGTTTCAAGGCGTAGAACTCCGCTGATACCTCTGCATCGTCCAAGCTAGTCCATAGAAAATTCATCGTTGTCAGCAGGAAAAGTCCGATCGTGCGATAATCCGGCCCCGGCCGAAACATGGCGTTTCGGCCTCTTTCGTATCATCGTAAGAAAAGGCAACAAAAATGTTCAAGAAAATCGCAATCGCAACCGCCCTGGTCGCCGCTTCGTCGGCCGTCTTCGCCGCCGAGCCAACCCCGTTCTACGCTGGTGTCGACGTCTCGTCGACCAAGGTCTCGGGCTTCGACGACAAACTGGGCGGCGGCGCATTCGTCGGCTATAAACTGAACCAGAGCGTCGCCATCGAAGGCGGCTACCACCGCCTGGCCGACACCACGGTCGACGGCGCCGACGTCACCCTGGACCAGTTCGACGTGTCGGTCCTGGGCACCGTGCCGCTGACCAACGGCTTCAGCATGTACGGCCGCCTCGGCTTCAACCGCGTCGAAGGCGAAGCCAAGTTCAACGGCGTCAAGCAGAAGGACCACACCACCAACGCCCTGTACGGCATCGGCATGGGCTACGCCTTCTCGCCGGTCGTCAACGCGCGCCTGGAAGTGCAGAAGCCTGACAGCGACATCACCAAGATCGTCGCCGGCGTCGCTTACTCGTTCTAAGCCCCCGCTGGTCTCCGGCCGCCGGCCGGTCTGACCGCTCGAACCGGACTGCCTGCGCAGTCCGGTTTTTTTTCGCCTGCCGGCGGCGCTCGCTGCCCTTTTGCGTCGGGTGGCCGGACCCGGCATGAACCTGGCGCCGAAGGATTTCGCGGAGTTCGCACAGGCGATCCAGTATTCGATCGCTACACCGGGCGCCCTCTGCCACGAAAAGCTGCGCGAGAAGGACCCCGAATTCGGCTACCTGGCATTCAAGGAAGCGATCCGCCAGGAATGGCAAGCCGCGATGAAGGCCGCCGTGGCGGATTGAAGGCTGCCGCATGCCGGCTCCAGGGCGAATTCCCGCCCGGCGGCTGCGTTTCGCCGGTCCGCGCGGCAATGCGGAAAAGCGGCGGCGCCACGCGCCGCCCGACGTGCCTGTACAATTGTGCAATACAACACGTCCAACTCGCATGTCCAAGCCACGCATCCTGGTGCTGTACGCCCACCCGGCGCCGCACCGCTCCCGCATCAACCGCCGGCTGGCCGACGCCGCCCGCTCGCAGGACGGTGTGCTGCTGCACGATCTCTACGAAACCTATCCCGACTTCTTCATCGACGTCGCCCGCGAACAGGCCCTGGTCGAGCAGGCCGAACTGCTCGTTTTCCTGCATCCCTTGCGCTGGTACAGCATGCCGGCCCTGCTCAAGGAATGGGTCGACTCGGTCCTGGTACCCGGCTGGGCCTATGGCCCGGGCGCGAGCGCCCTGAAGGGCAAGGGCTACCTGCTGGCGGCGACCACCGGCAGCCCGCTGGCAAGCTACCGCGCAGGCGAGCCCAATGGCCGCCCGTTCGAGGATTTCCTGCCGCCCTTCGAGCAGACCGCCGCGCGCTGCGGCATGCAGTGGCATCCGCCGCACATCCTGCATGGCGCGAACAGCGCCTCCGAGGCCGACATCGACGCCCACGTCGCCGCCTTCCGTGCGCGCCTCGCGCAGTTCCTGCAATCGCCCGCCAACGAAACGAACCCCCATGGATCATAGCCTCCTGACCAACGCCCTGATCTACCTGGCCGCCGCCGTGGTCGCGGTGCCGCTCGCCAAGCGGCTGGGACTGGGCGCCGTGCTCGGCTACCTGCTGGCGGGGATGGCGATCGGCCCCTGGGGCTTTGGCCTGATCCGCGAAGTCGAGGACATCCTGCATTTCTCCGAGTTCGGCGTGGTCCTGCTGCTGTTCCTGATCGGCCTGGAACTCGAGCCCGAGCGCCTGTGGTCGCTGCGGCGCCAGATCTTCGGCTGGGGCACGGCCCAGGTGCTGCTGGTCGCAGGCGCCCTGTTCGGCGCCGCCCTGCTGGCCGGGATCGACTGGCGCGTGGCGCTGATCGCCGCCCTCGGGCTGTCGCTCTCGTCGACCGCGATCGCGCTGGCCACCCTGGGCGAGCGCAACCTGATGGCCACCCCGGCCGGCCAGGCCGGTTTCGCCCTGCTGCTGTTCCAGGACATCGCCGCGATCCCGATGATCGCCCTGGTGCCGGTGCTGGGCGTGGCCGCCGTCGACCATGCCGACGGGGCCGGCTGGCTCCAGGCGGCCCGGGTCGGCGCCGTCATTCTCGGCCTGGTGGTCGGCGGGCGCTACCTGGTGCGCCCGGCCCTGCGCATCATCGCCAAGTCCGGCATGCGCGAGATCTTCACCGCGTTCGCCCTGCTGCTGGTGATCGCCATCTCGCTGCTGATGCAGTGGGTCGGCATGTCGATGGCGCTGGGCGCCTTCATGGCCGGCGTACTGCTGGCCGATTCCGAATACCGCCACGCGCTGGAGACCGACCTCGAGCCCTTCAAGGGCCTGCTGCTCGGCCTGTTCTTCATCGCCGTCGGCATGTCGGTCGACTTCGGGGTCTTCCTGTCGAAGCCCTGGCTGATCCTCGGCCTGGTGCTGGGGTTCCTGGCGATCAAGCTGGCGGTGCTGTTCGCGCTGTCGTTCCGGTTCGGCATCGCGCGCGGCCAGCGCTGGCTGTTCGCCTTCCTGCTCTCGCAGGGCGGCGAGTTCGCCTTCGTGGTGTTCGGCGCGGCGGCCACCGCCCGCGTGTTCGCGCCCGAGACCGGCTCGATCCTGGTGGCGGTGGTGGCCCTGTCGATGGTCTCGACGCCGCTGCTGCTGGTCTTGTACGACAAGGTGCTGGAGCCGCGCTACCGCGGCCAGAACCGGCGCGAACCGGACGCCATCGACGCCAACGAGGGCCACGTCATCATCGCCGGTTTCGGGCGCTTCGGCCAGATCATCGGCCGCCTCCTGATCGCCAACCGCGTCAAGCTGACTGTGCTCGACCACGACCCCGACCAGATCGAGCTGCTGCGCCGCTTCGGCCTGAAGGTGTTCTACGGCGACGCCACCCGCGTCGACCTGCTGCACGCGGCCGGCGCGGAACTGGTATTGTCCGGCCACGACCACGACTACGAACGCTTCGCGCCGCAGGACGCCGACGGCAACCTGGACCGCGCGCGCGGCATGCGCCAGTTCGTGGTCGGCACCGGCGGCGCCTACGCCACGCCGTTCCTGCTGACCGTTAAACACAGCGAAGCGCGCGACGCCAGCCGCAACGGCGTGCTGCGCCTGCGCCTGCGCGCGGACGGCTACGACTGGGAATTCCTGGAAGCGACCCCACCTTCCCTGCCGAACGCATCGCCGCCCGACCATGGCAGCGCCGCCTGCCATTGAACCATCACACCCTGGAGTACCTGCATGAAAACCCGACCGCTGTTCGCCGCATCGCTGCTGCTGGCCGCATTGAATAGCGCCGGCGCGCAACCCGGCGGAGCCGCGTTGCACGCCGTCCCCGTCGACGTGCCCCACATCGCCTTCGACAAGTACACCCTGCCCAACGGCCTGCAGGTGATCCTGGTCGAGGACAAGCGCCTGCCGCTGGTGGCGGTGAACGTCTGGTACCACGTCGGCCCGGCCAACGAGGCGCCGGGGCTGGCCGGTTTCGCCCACCTGTTCGAGCACATGATGTTCGCCGGCAGCAAGCACCTGCCGCGCGGCCTGGCCGACCGCCTGCTGGAAGGCGCCGGCGCCACCGACAGCAACGGCGGCACCGGCTACGACAGCACCAGCTACTACGACACCGTGCCCTCGAACCAGCTCGAACTGGCCCTGTGGGTCCATGCCGACCGCATGGGCTACCTGCTCGACGTGCTGGACCAGAAGGCCCTGACCAACCAGCAGGACGTGGTGCGCAACGAACGCCGCGAGACGGTGGAGAACGAACCCTACGGGATCGTCGAGGAAGCGCTGAACCACGCGCTGTTCCCGCCGGAGCACCCGTATTACGCCTCGGTGATCGGCTCGCATGCCGACATCCAGAGCGCGAAACTGGCCGACGTGCGCGAGTTCTTCATGCGCTACTACGGTCCGAACAACGCCAGCATCGTGATCGCCGGCGATATCGACAAGGTGAAGACCCGCGCCCTGGTGGCGAAGTACTTCGGCGGCCTGAAGCGCGGCCCCGAGGTGGCGCGCCCGAAGATCGTCACGCCGCCGATCGCGGCCGAGCGCCGACTCACCGTGCCGGACCGGGTCGAACTGGCGCGCGTCTATATGGGCTGGCTCACGCCGCCGGCCTACCAGCCGGACGACGCCGAACTGGCGGTGGCGGCCCAGATCCTCGCCGGCGGCAAGTCGAGCCGGCTGTACAAGTCGCTGGTGTACGAGCGCCAGATCGCCCAGGACGTCGATGCCGACCAGGATGCGCGCGCCCTGGTCTCGACCTTCCTGGTCGAGGTGACGGCGCGCGCCGGCCACACCCCGGCGGAAC